>JAHEXO010000469.1 GCA_023252065.1 Nocardioides sp.
GCCCCCACGGTCACCACGTCGATCATCGGGATCTTGCTCGGGAAGGCGCCGACGGTCCCCTCGGTGGTCAGGGTCGGTTGGCCGTCGACGACCACGGCGACGTCGGTCGACGTCCCACCGCCGTCGCAGGTCAGCACCCGGTCGAACCCGGCCACCTGGGCGATCAGCGCCGCCCCGAGAGCACCGGCCGCCGGGCCGCTGAGGACCGTGGTGATCGGCTGGTGCACGACCTCGTCGGCGCTGAGCACGCCGCCGTTGGACTTCATCACGTAGAACGGCACGCGGCGCGAGCGGTCGGGGCCACCGACGTAGGAGGCGAGCCGGGCGCTGATGTTCGAGACGTACGCCGCGAGCCGTGGCTTGACCGCGGCGTCGACGAGGGTGGTCATGGCGCGCTCGTACTCGCGGTACTCCCGCAGCACCTCGCTGCTCAGGCTGACGACCGCCTCCGGGTGCTCCTCGGCCAGCACCCGGCGCATCCGCTGCTCGTGGGCCGGATTGGCGTAGGCGTGCAGGAAGCACACGCCCAGGGTGTCGACCCCGCGCTCGCGGAACCAGCGGGCGACCTCGCGGGCGCCCTCCTCGTCGAAGGGCCGCACCTCCTCGCCGTGGACGTCGAGCCGGCCGCCGACCGACCGGACCAGGTCGCGGGGCACGATCCGGGGCGGCTTGACCCAGAAGTAGGAGTTCCCGTAGCCGTCGGGCACGGACTGCCGCGCGATCTCGAGCATCGCGTCGTACCCCTCGGTGGTGATGAACCCGAGCCGCCCGACCTTGCCCTCGAGGAGCTGGTTGGTAGCGACGGTGGTGCCGTGGCTGACCGCGGCGACGTCGTCGCCCCCGGCGTTCTCCAGCAGGGCGAGCACCTTCTCGATGCCGGCCAGGAACCCCTCGGCCGGGTCGGCAGGAGTCGACGGCGTCTTGGTGGTCACCACCTGCCCGGAGTCCTCGTCGAGCGCGACCACGTCGGTGAAGGTGCCGCCGGTGTCGATGCCCACCCGGATCCGACGGCTCATGCGCTGATTCAAGCAGCCCGCGACAGCGGCCGGGAGCTCAGGACTCCGGGGGCCGCTCGTTGTAGACGCCGGCCTGCTCCTGGCCGGTCAGCTGCGCGATCGCGGCCATCACCCGGTCGGTGATCTCGCGCCGGGCACGGCCGGGCGGTACGCCGTCGTACTGCCCCTGCACGTCGATCGGCTCGCCGAAGGTCACCGTGACCCGCACCAGCCGCGGCCGGTTGGACCCCACGGGCTGGAGCTTGTCGGTGTCACGCAGGCCGACCGGGACGATCGGGGCGCCCGAGGTGAGCGCGAGCTGGGCGACGCCCGTGCGGCCGCGGTAGAGGCGGCCGTCGCGCGAGCGGGTGCCTTCGGGGTAGATCCCGAACGCCCCACCCTCGGCCAGCACCCCGAGCGCGGTGTCGAGGCTCGCGAGGGCGGCCTTGGAGTCGTCGCGGTCGACCGGCAGCGCACCGAAGGCCTCGAACCACTCCTTCATGAACCGGCCCTTGAGCCCGCTGCCGTTGAAGTAGTCGGACTTGGCCAGGAAGCTCACCGGCCGCGGCGCCACCGCCGGGATCACCACGCTGTCGACGAAGCTCTGGTGGTTGCTGGCCAGGATCAGCGGGCCCGTGGCCGGGACGTGCTCGAGGCCACGCACGTGGGGCCGCCACACCGCCTTCAGCAGCGGTGGCACGATCCGGTGGGACACGCCGTAGAGCACTGGCTCATCTTGCCGCACCGGACAGCGGCCCCCACCGGGGTCCCAGCGGCGCCGCCTAGGAGGCGCGGTCGCGCTTCCAGACGTACGGCGTGGTGGTGGTGACCGCGACCAGCCCGGAGCGCTCCAGGATCGGGCGGGACATCGCGCTGCAGTCGCTGTGCATGAAGCGGACGCCCTCGGCGAGGGCGAACCGGGCGCGGGCGGCGGTGAGGGCGCGGTAGATGCCCTTCCCCCGCCACTCGGGGAGCGTCGCGCCGCCCCAGAGCCCGGCGAACTCGGTGCCGGCGACCCGGTTGAGGCGCCCGGCGGAGACCACACGGCCGCCGGCCTCGGCCACCCAGAAGGTCTCGGTCCCCTGCATGCGCTCGAGCCGGTCGAGCACCTGGTCGCCCGTGGGTCCGGCGCCGAAGACGTCCTTCTGCATCGTGCTCGCCTCGCGGATCACCGTCTCGCGCTCCGGCTCCGGCAGGTCGTCCACGCGACGTACCGAGAGCCCGTCGGGAAGGTCGACGGCGACGGCGAGGCTGGACGCCTCACCGACCATCACCGTCTCCACCTCGTCCGGCTCGAGCCCGTGGGCGCGGAGGTGCTGGTCGAGCTCTGCCGGCCAGTCGTGACCGCGCGTCTTCCACTCGAACTCCTCCACCTCGGGGACCGCCGCGAAGTGGGCGACGGTCTCACCGATCAGGGCGTCGACGGCCTCGATGCTCCCGAGGCTCTCCAGGCTCTCGTAGCTGACGAACCCGCTGTCGGCGAACAACCCCCGCCACAGGGGGCCGGACCGGTCCCAGCTCACCGACCCCTGCACCTCCGCGTCTCCCCGCAGCTGGGCGTCGTACGCCGCGAGCAGGGTGGTCCTCAGGTCCGGGTCGGCGCCACTGTCGGGCATGCGTTCTCCTCATCGATGCGGGGTCGTCACGTGTGTCACGCCCAGCATTGCCCGAGTGGTCGGCCGGATGCGACTGGATATGACTGGACGTGGGTGGCGGAGTCCCTCGACGCCCCGAGAAGGGCCCCGAGGACAGCAGAAGGGCCCTCGTCGGTATGAGCGACAAGGGCCCTCCTGGTGGTGACCGGTCGGCCACGGCACGGGTCCGTGGTCGAGCGGTTCACCCGGCGACCGGTACTGGTGACGCTCCCGGTCGATCCAGCCGGCGCCTGCGATCCCGAAGGCCCCGTCACCTGGCCTCCGCCACCTCCGCCCGGCAAGCCAGGCGGCGGAGGTGCGGATCTCTGTCTCCGACCGATCCCGCTCTCCCCGGGGGGAGTGCGTGAGAGAAGTTCTACGGGGCGCAACGCCTGCCCCACAAGGGTTTCCGCGGACATCTTCGGCCGGTTTCGTTCTCCTCAGCGTTGTCCACAGAACCGCCCACGCCGGTCCACAGGCTTCCCCCAGATCTCCAC
>JAHEXO010000470.1:0-952 GCA_023252065.1 Nocardioides sp.
CGGGCTGCCCGATCGGCCCGGTGACGTTGGCGCCGTCGGTGATCGCGAACTGGCTGCCGTGGCAGCCGCAGTTGATCGTGCCGCCCGAGACGCTGGCGAGCTGGCACCCCTTGTGGGTGCAGGTCGCGGAGAAGCCCTCGAAGGTGTTCTTGGTGGGTTGGGTGACCACGATGTTCTGGTCGCGGAGGATGACGCCGCCGCCGACCGGCACCTGAGCGGTCGCGACCAGGGCGGGAGCACCGCCGCCACCGCCGTGCGACGGCTGAGCCTGCTGAGCCTTCGGGGTGCTCGAGGAACCACCACCACCACCGCAGGCGGCGAGCACGGGCAGGCTCAGGCCGCCCACGACCGCACCGGTGAGGGCACGGCGTCGGGTCAGGTCGGGGTCGGTCACGCTGTCTCCTGAGAGGTCGAGGTTGCTGTCGAAAGTAGTCGGGGGTGCCTGGGACTGCGCTGTGGCCTACGCCCTGTCTACGACGCAGGCGGTCAGGTGGTTCGGCCGTGCGCCAGGATCGGCGCGAGGAACTTCCCGGTGTAGCTGTCGGGATGGGCCGCGACCTGCTCGGGAGTGCCCTCGGCGAGGACCATGCCGCCGCGTGAGCCGCCCTCGGGACCCATGTCGATGATCCAGTCGGAGGTCTTGATGACGTCGAGGTTGTGCTCGATCACCAGCACCGTGTTGCCCTTGTCGACCAGGCTCGAGAGCACGCCGAGGAGCTTGCGGATGTCTTCGAAGTGGAGTCCCGTGGTCGGCTCGTCGAGGACGTAGACGGTGCGCCCCGTGGACCGCTTCTGCAGCTCGCTGGACAGCTTCACCCGCTGGGCCTCGCCACCGGACAGCGTGGTCGCCGGCTGGCCCAGTCGGACGTAGCCCAGGCCGACCTCGCACAGGGTCTTCATGTGGCGGGCGATCGGCGGCACCGCGGCGAAGAACTCCGCGGCCTCCTCGATC
>JAHEXO010000470.1:962-3120 GCA_023252065.1 Nocardioides sp.
TCGGCGATGGTCTTGCCCTTGTAGTGGACCTCGAGCGTCTCGCGGTTGTAGCGCGCGCCGTGGCAGACCTCGCAGGGGACGTAGACGTCGGGCAGGAAGTTCATCTCGATCTTGATGGTGCCGTCGCCGGCGCACGCCTCGCAGCGTCCGCCCTTGACGTTGAACGAGAACCGGCCCTGGAGGTAGCCACGCATCTTGGCCTCGGGGGTCGAGGCGAAGAGCTTGCGGATGTGGTCGAAGACCCCGGTGTAGGTCGCCGGGTTGCTGCGCGGGGTGCGGCCGATCGGCGACTGGTCGACGTGGATCACCTTGTCGACCTGGTCGACGCCGTTGATCCGCTTGTGGCGGCCCGGGATCGTGCGGGCGTTGTAGATCTGCTTGGCCAGGCTGGTGTAGAGGATGTCGTTGACCAGCGTGGACTTGCCGGAGCCGGACACCCCCGTGACCGACACGAACAGCCCGAGCGGGAACGACACGTCGATGTCGCGCAGGTTGTGCTCGCGGGCGCCGACGACCTTGAGCTCCCGGCCCTTGGTGCGCGGCCGGCGCACCTCGGGGACCGGGATCTCCTTGCGGCCGGACAGGTAGAGCCCGGTGAGGGAGTCGCGGTGCTTGAGCAGCCCCGAGACCGGGCCGGAGTGGACCACCTGGCCGCCGTGCTCGCCGGCTCCGGGCCCGATGTCGACGACCCAGTCGGCGGTGCGGATCGTGTCTTCGTCGTGCTCGACCACGATCAGGGTGTTGCCGAGGTCCTTGAGCCGCAGGAGGGTCTCGATCAGCCGCTGGTTGTCCCGCTGGTGGAGCCCGATCGAGGGCTCGTCGAGGACGTAGAGGACGCCCACCAGCCCAGCCCCGATCTGGGTGGCCAGCCGGATGCGCTGGGCCTCGCCGCCGGACAGCGAGCCGCTGGGCCGGTCGAGCGAGAGGTAGTCGAGACCGACGTCGAGCAGGAAGTTGAGCCGCTCCTGGATCTCCTTGAGCACCCGCTCGGCGATCTGCTTCTCGCGGGTGGACAGCTCGAGCTCGCGCAGGAACGCGGCCGACTCGTTGATCGGCAGGGCGCAGACCTCGGCGATCGACTTGCCGCCCATGGTGACCGCCAGGCTGACCGGCTTGAGCCGACTCCCCTGGCAGGCCGGGCACGGCACCTCGCGCATGAAGCCCTCGAACCGCTCGCGGCTGGTGTCGGACTCGGCCTCGCTGTGGCGGCGCTCGATGTAGCTGCGGACGCCCTCGAACTCGGCGTAGTAGGCGCGCTGGCGGCCGTAGCGGTTGGTGGTGACGACGTGGACCTTGGTCGGATGACCCTCGAGCAGGCTCTTGCGGGCCTTGGCGGTCAGCTTCTCCCAGGGGGTGTTGAGGTCGAAGCCGACCTCCTCGCCGAGGGCACCCATCAGGCGCAGGAAGTAGTCGGCGACGTGGGCCTGGCTCCAGGGCTGGATGGCGCCCTCGCCGAGCGAGGCCTGCGGGTCGGGCACCACCAGCTCGGGGTCGACCTCCATGCGGGTGCCGAGGCCGTGGCACTCGGGACAGGCGCCGAAGGGGCTGTTGAAGGAGAAGGAGCGCGGCTCGAGCTCGTCGGTGTCGAGGTCGTGGTCGTTGGGGCAGGCCATCCGCTCGGAGAACTTCATCTCGCGGCCGGGGTCCTTGGCGTCGAGATCGACGAAGTCGAGGATCACCAGCCCGTTGGCGAGGCGGAGCGCGGTCTCGACCGAGTCGGTGAGCCGCCGCTTGGACGACGCCTTGACGCTGAGCCGGTCGACGACCACCTCGATGGTGTGCTTGCGCTGCTTGTCGAGCTTGGGCGGGTCGTCGAGGGTGTGGGTGTCGCCGTCGACCCGGACCCGGGAGAAGCCGTCGGTCTGGAGCTGCCGGAACAGCTCGACGTATTCTCCCTTGCGGCCGCGGATGACCGGCGCCAGCACCTGGAACCGCCGGCCCTCCTCGAGCCCGAGGACCCGGTCGACGATCTGCTGGGGGGTCTGGCGCTCGATCGGGGAGCCGCAGACCGGGCAGTGCGGCGTGCCGGCGCGGGCGTAGAGCAGGCGGAGGTAGTCGTAGACCTCGGTGATGGTGCCGACGGTGGAGCGCGGGTTCTTCGACGTCGACTTCTGGTCGATCGACACCGCCGGGGACAGGCCCTCGATGAAGTCGACGT
>JAHEXO010000471.1 GCA_023252065.1 Nocardioides sp.
ACCTGCTGACGATGTTCGTCGCCCTCGAGGTGCTGTCGCTGCCGCTATACCTGCTCTGCGGGCTCGCGCGCCGGCGCCGGCTGCTCAGCCAGGAAGCAGCGATGAAGTACTTCCTCCTAGGCGCGTTCTCCTCCGGCTTCTTCCTCTACGGCGTGGCGCTGATCTACGGCTACGCCGGCTCGATGGACTTCGGTGCCATCAACGAGGCCGTCGCCAACAACGGCAACCACACGTTGCTCGCGCTCGGCATGGGCATGCTCGCGGTCGGCCTGCTGTTCAAGGTCGGCGCCGCGCCGTTCCAGGCCTGGGTGCCCGACGTCTACCAGGGCGCCCCCACGGCGGTCACCGCGTTCATGGCCGCGGCGACGAAGGTCGCGGCGTTCGGCGCGATGCTGCGGCTGTTCTACGTCGCCTTCGGCAGCGCCCGCTGGTCGTGGCAGCCGATGATGTGGGTGATCGCGATCCTCACGATGATCGTCGGCACGGTCCTCGCGCTGGTGCAGACCGACATGAAGCGGATGCTCGCCTACTCCTCGGTCGCGCACACCGGCTTCCTGCTGACCGGCGTGCTCGGGCTGCAGAGTGCCGCGACGCTCGGCGCCGACCAGATCACCTCGCTCGAGGCGGTGCTGTTCTACCTGGTCACCTACGGCTTCACCACGCTCGGTGCCTTCGCGGTCGTCAGCCTGGTGCGCGACTCGGCCGGGGAGCAGTCGACGATCAGTCGCTGGGCCGGCCTCGGCAAGCACTCACCGGTCGTGGCGGGGGTGTTCTCCCTGTTCCTGCTGGGCATGGCCGGCATCCCGCTGACCTCCGGGTTCACCGCCAAGTGGGCGGTCTTCGAGGTCGCGCTCTCCGCCGGCGCGTGGCCGGTGGTCGTCGTGGCCATCATCGCCAGCGCCGCAGCGGCGTTCTTCTACGTCCGGGTGATCGTGCTCATGTACTTCCACGAGCCCGACAGTGAGAGCGCCTACGTCGCCCACCCGTCCGCGCTGACCGCTACCGCGATCGGCGTCTCGGCCGCGGCGACCCTCGCCCTCGGCCTGGTTCCGGGCCCGGTGCTCGACCTGGCGCACAACGCAGGACAATTCATCAGGTGACCGACCTTGCAGCCGACGACGGCGCCGCCAGACTGGCGATGCCCGTCACCGACGAGGCCCTCGCCCGCCGCATCGGCGAGCGGTTGGGCCTCGTCGAGCAGGCGCTGGCCGGTCACGTGCGCAGCCGGGCGCCGTTCGTCACCAGCGCGGCCTCCCACCTGATGGAGGCGGGCGGCAAGCGCTTCCGCCCGATGCTGGTGCTGCTGGCCGCCGAGGCCGGTCCCCACCCCGACGTCGACGAGGTGATCACGGCGGCGTGCGTTGTCGAGCTCACCCATCTCGCCTCGCTCTACCACGACGACGTCATGGACGAGGCGGCGCTTCGCCGCGGAGCCGAGTCCGCCAATGCCCGCTGGGACAACCACGTCGCGATCCTGACCGGCGACTTCCTGTTCTCGAAGTCCTCCGAGCTCACCGCCGAGCTGGGCGCGGACGCCGTACGGATCCAGGCGCGCACCTTCACCCGACTGGTCGAGGGGCAGATCCTGGAGACGGTGAAGCCCGAGGCGGACGACGACCCGCTCGAGCACTACCTCGACGTCGTCGCCGGCAAGACCGGCTCCCTGATCGCGACCTCGGCCCGCTACGGCGCCCGCTTCGGCGGCTGCTCGTCCGAGGTCGAAGAGGCACTCGCGGCCTACGGCGACATCGTCGGCACGGCGTTCCAGCTCTCCGACGACATCCTCGACATCGCCAGCGACTCCGTGGAGTCCGGCAAGACGCCCGGCACCGACCTCCGCGAGGGCGTCCCGACGCTTCCGGTGCTGATGGCTCGCGCCTCCGCCCGGCCGGAGGACGCCCGCCTGCTCGAGCTGCTCGACTCCGACCTCACCGACGACGGCCTGCACGGCGAGGCACTGGCGCTGCTGCGCGCACACCCCGCGTTGGCGGAAGCCCGTGCCTACGTCGTCGCTCGCGCCGCGGAGGCCAAGGCCCTCTTGTCTGCCCTCCCTGCCGGCCCGGTCCGCGAAGCCCTCGAGGCCTTCGCCGACGTCGTCGCCACCCGCTCCGCCTGACGCCGACCCCGGCTGCTCGTCACTGCTTGGTGAACCGACGTCCCGTCACCTGCGTGGGGACGATGCGGACCAGCACCGGACGGGGCCCCGGCGCCCACGGGTCGGGCATCCGCCGGAACAGGGCCGCGACCTCGGCCGGGTCCTCGACCTGCTCGGCGCGGCCCACGACGACGACGCTCCACCCCGAGGTCAGGCGATCGTCCAGCTCGTCCGCCTCGAGGGCCACGAGGTTGCCGGTCGCGGCGTCGGCGAGGCTTCCGTAGAGCCCGGTGCGGAAGTACACGTTCCCGTCCACCACGGCGCAGTTGACCGGCAGGATCCGCGGCCCCTCGGGCACACTCCACGCGCAGCGACCCCAGCGCGACGATTCCAGCAGGTGCATGGCCTCGGCCTCGTCGAGGTCCTCCACCCGGGCCCAGGTCGAGGTCATCGGTCACCTCGCGCGCGGGTCCGACGTGGGCACTTCCCGACACCGAGGATCATCTTGGTCTCCACACCAGAACTCTCACCGACCGATCAGTCCCGCGGCAACCCCACCGGCCCGGCAACACTTCGGCTCAGCAGCACGCCGGCTCAGCGGTAGCCGCGCGCGTGCTCGTCGGCAACCTCTCGCGACCGCGTCGCTGCGCCGATCGCAGCGAGGAACGCGTCCCGCTCCACCGTCCACGCGGTGACGGGAGACTCGGCGGTGACGGTCGCCGTACGGGGGATGTCGCGGAGCAGCGCAAGCTCACCGAACCACGCGCCGGGCCCCAAGGAGCGCAGAAGCCCGTGTTGTCTCGTGACCACCACACGTCCCTGCTCGATCACGAAGAAGCGAGCCCCGAGATCGCCCTCGGCGACCAGCGTCTCCCCCGGCTGCTCCGACAGGGGCTCTGCCTCGAGGGCGAGCCGCTCCACCACCCGCGGCGGCAGCACGTTCAGGAGCGGGATAGCGAGGAGCAGCCGCAGGACGTCGGGCGGGACCTGGGCCGCGGCGTCGAGCCGCCGTAACCCCGGGTA
>JAHEXO010000041.1:0-2060 GCA_023252065.1 Nocardioides sp.
TCCAACGGCACTCGCCTGGGCCAGGCCACCACGGAGAAGGCCGCCAACCTCGGCGCGGCGCCCTCGACGTTCAAGAACTACGACTCGATGACCCAGCGGGTGCTGGACAAGATCACCGCGGGGCTGGCTGCCAACGCCTCGACGGCGAAGACCCGGGCGCTGACCGACAGCGCCATCATCCTGCTCGCGCTGCTGGCCTCGCTCGTGCTGGCGCTGCTCCTCGCCGGTGCCCTGATCCGGCCGCTGCGCAAGCTGCGCGCCGGCGCACACGAGGTGGCCCACGAGAAGCTGCCGGAGACGGTCCGCCGGATCCGCGACGGCGAGGAGCCCGACGAGTTCACACCGATCCCCGTGCAGACGCACGAGGAGCTCGGTCAGCTGGCTCGCGCGGTCGACGACATGCACCGGCAGGCGGTCACCCTCGCGACCGGTGAGGCCCAGCTCAGGTCGCAGGTCGGCGCCATGTTCGTGACGCTGTCGCGCCGCAACACGACCCTGGTCAACCAGCAGCTCGCGCTGATCGAGTCGCTGGAGCAGGACGAGGAGGACCCGCAGCGCCTCGAGCAGCTCTTCGCCCTCGACCACCTGGCCACCCGGATGCGTCGTACGGCCGAGAGCCTGGTGATCCTGGGCGGCACGAGTGGTCGGGCCGCGAGCTTCGAGGAGCTCAGCGTCTCCGACATCGTGCACGCGGCGGTCTCCGAGGTGCAGGACTACCAGCGCGTACGGATCGACGCGGCCCCCGACCGGATGGTCTCCGGTCGTGCCGCCTCGGACATCGTCCACCTGATGGCCGAGCTGATCGACAACGCGCTGTCCTACTCGCCTCCCGGTAGCCCGGTGCTGATCCAGGCCTCCGAGGACAACGGCCGGGTCGAGATCGAGATCATCGACTCCGGTCTCGGGATGGCGGGCGACGCGCTCGCCAAGGCCAACGACTCGCTCAAGCGCGGCGGTGAGGTCACCGTGGACACCGCGCGGCGGATGGGCCTGTTCGTGGTCAGCCGCCTCGCGGAGGAGCACGGCCTGAAGGTCAAGCTCCGCCGCAACGCCAACGGTGGCGGCATCATCGCCACCATCACGTTGCCTGCGGCGGTCCTGGTCTCCGACGAGCCCGTCGAGCACGTGTCGCTGATGGACGCCCCTGCCCAGGTCGAGGAGCCCGAGGTGCACGTGGAGCCGGAGCCCGACGAGGAGTACGACCCCTACCTCGAGCGCATCGAGGAGGCCATCGCGGCCGTCACGGGTCTGCCCCGCCGTCGTCCGGGCCTCAACGTCGAGGCCCCCGAGCCCGTGCCGACCCCGGCCGCCTCGGTCAGCATGTTCGGGCCCGCCTCGGAGCTTCCGGCCGGGTACGAGCCCACGCCGCTGCCGGGGATGGCGGACGCGGACTCCTCGTCAGGGAGCGAGGAGTCCGAAGCCGCCCGAGCCACGGCACTGTCGGAGGCGCTGCCCGCCGAGGCGGCCGACGCGCCGTCCCTGGTGGAGTCGTCGCTGGTCGAGTCGTCGGAGCACGACGACGAGTCCCTGGCCGACGTGGTGACCGCCGACTTCGGCGCGACCCGCGACGGCCGGGACCCGTGGTCGGCCGAGCCGCTCGCCCTGGTCGACGACCTGGTCGACGAGCCGGTCGACGAGCCCGTTGAGGAGCCCCTCGACGACGTTGCCGACGAGGTTGCCGACGAGGTTGCCGACGAGGCTCCCGAGGAGGCTCCCGAGGAGACTGTCGACGAGGCTGTCGACGAGGCTCCGGAGGAGGACGCGGAGGACGAGACCCTGGTCGCCGAGGAGACGGAGCACTCGGAGCCCGAGCCGGCCTTCCCGGTCGCGGGCGCCGGTTGGATGGCCGCCGTCGCGGCCCTGTCCGACGAGCACCCCTCGAAGGAGACCGCGCCCGAGCCCTTCGAGCCCGCCGAGCCCGTCGTTCCCGATGAGCACGTGGCTCGCCTCGAGCCCGCCGAGGCCCTCGACCACGCCGTACGGCTCCAGATCCGCCGGCCGCTCGACGCAACCTCCGCGGCGTCGGCCCTCGACGGCGACCTGCCGATGGAGGAGGCCGA
>JAHEXO010000041.1:2070-9716 GCA_023252065.1 Nocardioides sp.
CTTCGGCCAGCTCAGCTCCAACTGGCTGAACGAGGAGGGGGAGAGTGCCTGGTCCGACCGCGAGGTCGACCGCGGCTGGAGCGCTGCCGAGCGGTCGGAGGGCGGCGCCGAGGCCGACACCACCCGGAGCGGCCTTCCCGTACGACGTCCCGGTGGCCGCCTGGTCCCCGGTGGGGTGACGCCGGAGTCCTCGGACTCCGTCGTGCGTGACCCCGAGGCGATCCGCAACCGCCTGGCCGCGCACGCGGCCGGGGTGTCCCGCGGCCGTGCGGCCGCGTCGGCACAACCTGTCCACGATGACTACGCGCACGAGGAGACTGGCCCAGCATGACCGAGAGCCTCCAGGCAGACATGACCCTCGACGCCGACCGGCAGCTCGACTGGGTCGTCAACCGCTTCGTCGACAGCGTCCCCGGTGCGGCCCACGCCGTGCTGGTGTCCGCGGACGGACTTCTGATGGCTGCGAGCGGCCGGCTCCCCGCCGAGCGCGCGGAGCAGGTGGCAGCGGTGTCGTCCGGGCTGGCCAGCCTGGCGACCGGTGCGGCTCGCCTCTTCGAGGGCGGCGCGGTGCTGCAGACCATCGTCGAGATGCAGAACGGCTTCATGCTCCTGATGAGCGTGGGCGACGGGTCACACCTCGCGGTGCTGACCCAGGCCACGGCCGACATCGGCCAGGTGGGCTACGAGATGGCCCTCCTCGTCGAGCGGGTCGGTCAGATGGTCCAGGCCCAGGCACGCGTGCAGCGGGTGTGAGGGGAGTGAGATGGCTGACGACTTCGAGGTGAGCACCGCGCCCCAGGCGGCCCGGATCGTCCGTCCCTACGCACTGACGGCCGGCCGGACCCGGAGCGTGGTCGACCTCCCGCTGGAGGCCACGCTGAAGCTGGACACCACCGCGACGCGTCGCGCGTGGGGTGAGGACCTCCAGGGCCGCATCATCAACGTGTGCGACCTGCGCTCGGTGGCCGAGGTCTCGGCCCTCGTGAAGACCCCGATCGGGGTCACCCGGGTGCTGCTGGGCGACCTGGTCCAGCAGGGCTACATCCACGTGCAGGCCACGTTGACCGAGAACTCCACCGACGACGAACGTTACGACCTCCTCGAAAGGACCCTCCGTGGACTCCGTGCTC
The DNA here is from genome assembly GCA_023252065.1 of Nocardioides sp. The sequence continues at coordinate 3,201 of JAHEXO010000041.1, forward strand.
TCTGACGCCAGGAACGGCGGCAGCCGCACCGCGGCGTCGACGAAGATCGTCATCGCCGGCGGGTTCGGCGTCGGCAAGACCACCCTCGTCGGGTCGGTCTCCGAGATCGTGCCGCTGCGCACCGAAGCCCTGGTCACCAACGAGTCGCTCGGGGTCGACGACCTCGCCCAGACTCCCGGCAAGTCCACGACCACCGTGGCGATGGACTTCGGTCGCATCACGCTGGCCGAGGACCTCGTGCTCTACCTGTTCGGCACCCCCGGGCAGAAGCGCTTCTGGTTCATGTGGGACGACCTGGTGCGCGGCGCGATCGGCGCCATCGTGATCGTGGACACCGCCCGGCTCGACGCCGCCTTCGCCCCGCTCGACTACTTCGAGTCCAAGAAGGTGCCGTTCATCGTGGCGGTCAACGAGTTCGAGGGGGGCCAGAAGTTCGGGCTCCACGAGATCGCCGAGGCGCTCGCCCTGCCCGACGACGTACCCCTGATCACGCTGGACGCCCGCGACCGCGACTCCGCCAAGCGGGCCCTGATCAGGATCACCGAGTTCGCCCTCACCCGGCTGGCCGCGCAGCAGCGTGTGGCCGTCGTCTGAGCGGTCGCCGACCGGCCCTGTGACCGGCCCTGTGACCGGCAGAGCCGACTGACCCCACCGTCCGACCGGGGTCAGTCGGCCAGCCGGTGGACGTCGTAGCGGCCCTCGGCGAAGCCGCGCCGGACGACCTTCTTGTCGAACTTGCCGACGGAGGTGCGCGGCACCTGGTCGACGAACGCCCAGGCGTCGGGCAGCTGCCACTTGGCGAAGGACTGCGACAGGTGGACGCGCAGGTCCTCTGCCGTCGTGGCCGCGCCCTCCTTGAGCACGACGGTCGCGAGCGGCCGCTCCTGCCATTTCTCGTCGGGGATGCCGACGACGGCCGCCTCGACGACGTCGGGGTGGGCCATCAGGGCGTTCTCGAGGTCGACCGACGAGATCCACTCGCCACCGGACTTGATGACGTCCTTGGCCCGGTCGGACAGCACGATGTAGCCCAGCTCGTCGAGGGTGCCGACGTCACCGGTGCGCAGCCAGCCGTCGTGGAACTTCTGGTCGACCTCGGGGTCGTCGGACCTGTAGTAGCCCGCGGTCACCCACGGTCCGCGGACCTCGAGCTCGCCCACCGAGCGACCGTCCCGGGGGAGGGACGAGCCGTCGTCGCCGACGATGCGGCCCTCGACGCCGCACAGCAGCCGGCCCTGCGAGCCGCGGTAGGCCCAGACGTCGTCGCCCTCGACGCCCAGGGGGACCATCCCGGCCGAGGCGACCGGCGAGGTCTCGGTCATGCCCCACGCCTGCCGCACGTAGATCCCGTGCCGCTCCTGGAGCGCCTTCTGGAGCGAGACGGGCACCGCGGAGCCACCGCAGAGTATGAACTTCAGCGAGTCGAGCTTCACCTCGGGGTGGTTGTCGAGGTGCTGGAGCACGTCGTTCCACACGGTCGGGACGGCTCCGGACACGGTCGGCCGGCTGGCCTGGATGAACCGGCACATCGGCTCGGCCTGAAGCCAGCGGTCGGGCATGCACAGGGAGGCGCCGGTCATCAGGGCGGCGTAGGCCAGGCCCCAGGCGTTGGCGTGGAACATCGGCACGATCGGCAGGATCCGGTCGTGCCCGTCGATGCCGCTCACGTTGCCGGTGCTGACCGCGAGGGAGTGCAGCCAGATGGAGCGGTGGCTGTAGACGACGCCCTTGGGGTTGCCCGTGGTGCCGCTGGTGTAGCACATGGCGGCGGCGTCTCGCTCGTCCACCTCGGGCCAGTCGAACTCCTCCGGCTGGCCGGCCAGGACGTCCTCGTAGAGGAGCACCTTCTTCCCGGCGGCCCGCAGGGAGTCCAGGTCGGCCGAGGCGGCGTCGGGACCGGCGACCAGCACGTGGGTGACCGTCTGGAGCTGGGGCAGCTCGCGCGCGAACAACGGCACCAGGGAGTCGTCCACGATCACGACCCGGTCCTCGGCGTGGTTGGCGATGTAGACGAGCTGCTCGGGGAAGAGCCGGATGTTGAGGGTGTGCAGGACCGCACCCATCGACGGGACGGCCAGGTAGGCCTCGAGGTGCTCGGCGTTGTTCCACATGAAGGTCGCGACCCGCTGGTCGCCGGTGATGCCCAGGCCGCGGAGGCCTTGGGCCAGCTGAGCGGTACGACGTCCGAGCTCGGCATAGGAACGGCTGCGCGTGCCGTCGCTGGTCGCGGTCACGACCTCGGAGTCGGCGTGCACGGTGGTGCCGTGGCGCAGCAGCGATCCGACGGTGAGCTGGGCGTCCTGCATGGTGCTCTTCACGGTGGCTCCTCGGTGCTGGTGGAGTCGAGACGAGCACATCTTGCTCCGGAGGTGGTCGCGGGCGCACCTGCGGCGTCCACGAACCGGCCTCCGGCCCGCGGTTCCTATGCTGACCCGGTGACCATCGTGCTGCGGCTCCTCGCGGAGGTGTCCTACGACGGCACGCCGGTGGCCGGCGCCCGGTCGGCTGATCTCCTGGCCGCGCTGGCCCAGGAGCCGGCCGGGGTGAGCGACGCCCGGCTGGTGGAGGAGGTCTGGGGCGACCATCCGCCCGCCGCTCCGGCGAAGGCGCTCCAGGTGCAGGTGTCGCGGGTGCGGGCGCAGTGCGGGCCCGCGGTCATCGAGAGGTACGACGGCGGCTACCGGCTCGGGCTTCCCGACGAGGCCGTCGACGTCTGGTGGGCAGGGACGCTCGCCCACCGTGCCCGAGCCAGGCTCGGGCACGACGTCGCCGGCGCCCTGGCCGACGCGACCACTGCCGACGACCTGCTGCGCGCCACCACGATCCCCGACGGTGACGGACCGTTGGCCGTCCTCCGGACCCGCACCCTGGCCCTGTGGCTCGGGGTGACCCGCACCCGCGGCCTCGCCCTGAGCCGCTCCGGACGTGACGGCGAGGCGCTGGAGCCGCTCATCGAGGCCCACCGTCGCGAGCGGGACGACGTCGAGGTGCTGGTGGCACTACTGCGAAGCGAGGCGGCCGCCGTCGGGACGCCGGCCGCGCTGGACCGCTACGACTCCTACCGCGCCGACGTCGCCGACCGGCTCGGTGTCGACCCCGACCCCGACCTCAAGCGGCTGCATCGTGAGCTGCTCGTCGCCGACGAGCCGGTCCGCAGCGGGGTGCGCTACGACGCCGACGACCTGCTGGGCCGTACCCACGACCTGGCCGAGCTGCGGGTGCTGGTGCGCACCGGCCGGCTGGTCTCGATCCTCGGGCCGGGCGGCCTGGGCAAGACCCGGATCGCGCACGTCCTGGCGCGCGAGGCGACCCAGCCCCGGGTCCACTTCGTGGAGCTGGTCGGGGTCTCGGCCGGCGACGACGTCGTCTCGGAGGTGGGCTCGGCCCTCGGGGTGCGCAACTCCGTGACCGGGCGTCGTACCCTCACCGCGGCCCAGCTCGCCGACATCCGCGCACGCATCGCCCAGGACCTCGACACCGTGCCGACCCTGCTGGTGCTCGACAACTGTGAACACGTGCTCGACGCGGTCGCGTCGCTGGTCGCCTACCTGCTGGTGACGACCCGCGACCTGCGCGTGGTCACCACGAGCCGCGCCCCGCTGGGGATCGCGGCCGAGCGGGTCTTCCCGCTCAGCCAGCTCGCCCCCACCGACGGAGCGGAGCTGTTCCGGCGCCGGGCCTCCGCCGTACGGCCGGACGCGGAGCTGCCCGACGACGTGGTGGACGACATCGTCGCCCGGCTCGACGGGCTGCCGCTGGCGGTGGAGCTCGCCGCGGCTCGGGTGCGCACGATGTCGGTCGACGAGGTACGACGGGCCCTCGACGACCGCTTCACCCTGCTGCGCGGTCACGACCGGTCGGCGCCGGCCCGACACCAGACCCTGACCGCGGTGATCGCGTGGTCGTGGGACCTGCTCTCGACCGAGGAGCAGCGAGCGCTGGCCTGGCTGTCGGTGTTCCACGACGGCTTCACCCTCGAGGCCGCCACCTCCGTGCTCGGCGCCGCGGCTCCCGACCTGGTCGAGGCGCTGGTCGACCAGTCGCTGCTGACCGTCGTCGAGCACGACGGCTCGACCCGCCACCGGATGCTCGAGACGGTCCGCGAGTACGGCGCCCGTCGCCTCGCCGACGCGGGTGCGGTGGACGAGGCGCGCGCGGCCCAGACCCGGTGGGCCGTCGACCTGGCCGCTCGGGTGCGCCCGGAGGTGTTCGGGCCCGGTCAGCTCGAGGCGATGGACCTGCTGACCGAGGAGGAGGGGAACCTGACCGAGGTCCTGCGCCGGCTCCTGGTCGCCGGCGACGCCGCTCCTGCTGCCTCGCTGCTCGCGGCCCAGGGCTACCTGTGGGCGATGACCGGCAACCACCCACGCTTCTTCGCGATCGCCGACCTCGCCCAGCAGGTGCTCGTCGGCTGGGACCCCCCGGCGGACCTCGTGCAGGTGACGCTGGAGGCGCTCTCCCTGCTCCTCGTGCACGTGGGCTTCGTCCGACCCGACGACGTCGATGACCTGGCCGCGATGATGGACCGGCTCGGCGAGCCGGCACAGCCCTGGGCCCGCGTGGTACGCGGCGTGTTCACCGCGCCGGGTGCCTCGGTCTCCGACCGGACCGCGGCGGCGCTGGCGCTCGTCGACGACCCCGACCCGCAGGCGGCGCTGATGGCCTGGCAGTGGGCCTCGGTGCTGGCCGAGAACCAGGGTGAGCTCGACGACGCCCGCACCTTCGCCGAGCAGGCGCTCGCCGCCGTCGACGACTCGACCACCCCGTGGCAGGTGGCCACCCTCCACACCCAGCTGGCGATGCTCGACCTCAGTGCCGGGCTGCATCGCGAGAGCGCGGGTCATGCCCTGATCGCGGTGCCCATGCTCGAGCGGCTGCACGCCGAGGACGACGCGACCAGCATGCGCGTCAGCATCGCCCTCAGCGCGCTCCACGACGGAGCGCTCGACGAGGCCGAGCGCCTCCTCGTGGAGGCGGGGGAGCCGCAGCCCCATGACGTCACCGGAGCACTGGTCGCCCTCGCGGTGCGGGCGGAGCTGCTGCACGCCCGAGGTGATCACGACACCGCACTGCACACCTGGCGCGAGGCGGTGGCACGGATGCGGGCCGTGCGGTTCCCCGGGTCCGAGGCCGGCTCCCAGGGCCCGTGGGTGCTGGTCGCCCTCGGTACGGCGCTCACCGCCCACGTCCGCTTCGCCGAGACACCGCCCCAGCTCGACGCCACCGCCGAGCTCGCCACCGACACCCATGCCTCGGTCGCGGCCCTGATGGACGGGTCTGAAGCAGCGATCGACTACCCGGTCACCGGCGGTGCCCTGGCCGGGCTGGCGGCCTGGCAGCTCACGACCGGCGGCGGTGACCGCGAGGCCGGCGCCCGGCTGCTGGCGCTGGCGCACTCGTTCGGCTACAACCGCTGGTTCCCCGTGCTGGCCTGGGAGCCGCTCGCGTCGTACGCCGAGGCGGCCGCACCCGGTCGCCTGGCCTCCTGGATCGAGACCTACGGCGACCGGCGCGGCCGCGACCTGCGGGGCGAGGTGGTCGACGTGCTCGGCCGGGTCACATCTTCCGGGTGAAGCTGCGCACCGAGAGCGGCGCGAAGACCGCCACGATCACGGCGCACCCGAGCAGCGCCCAGCCCACCTGTGACGTCACCTGCCCGTCGTTGGCCAGGTCGCGGATCGCGGAGATGATGTGCGAGACCGGGTTGGCGTTGGCGAACGCCTGCAGGTAGGTGGGCATCGTCGACGTCGGGACGAAGGCGTTGGACAGGAACGTGAGCGGGAACATCACCATCAACGAGATGGCCTGCACGCCCTGGGCGCTGCGCCCGACGGTCCCGAACCAGGTGAAGATCCACGCCAGCGACCACCCGGAGACGACCGCGAGCAGGATCGCCGCGGTGACGCCGACGACGCCACCGCCGGGGCGGTAGCCGAGCGCGATGCCGGTGGCGAAGGTCAGCACGCTGGCGACCAGGTAGCGCAGCAGGTCGGCGACCATCGGGCCCGCCAGCGGCGCGATCCGGGCGATCGGCAGCACCTTGAACCGGTCGAAGACGCCCTTGTCCATGTCTTCCCGGAGCTGGACGCCCGTCGCGACGCACGCGGTCAGCACGGTCTGGCCGACCAGCCCCGTGATGATGATGGGGAGGTAGTCCTGCACGCTGCCGGAGATCGCGCCACCGAAGATCCCGGCGAACATCGCGGTGAACAGCAGCGGCTGGATGGTGACGTCGAAGAGCGTCTCGAAGTTGCGGCGCATCTTCATGGTGGCCCGCCACGCCATGGTCATGGTCTGGGTGACGGTGCCGCGGAGGCCGACGTGGGCGGAGAGCCCCGCCCCGGGGTCGCGCAGCGTGGTGGTCAGAGCAGTCATCGGACGGTCTCCAGCTCGGGGGTCGGGTCGGGGTCGGGTTCGTCCTCGGCGGTGTCGTGGCCGGTGAGGGCCAGGAACACCTCGTCGAGGGAAGGCTTCTGCACGCTGACGGAGTCGACGTCGATGCCCTGGTCGCGCATC
>JAHEXO010000042.1 GCA_023252065.1 Nocardioides sp.
TGGCCGGCCTTCGACGAGGCCGAGGTCCCGATCACGTCGATCACCAACGGCGTGCACGCGCCGACCTGGGTGGGCCGCGAGGTGTTCGCCCTGGCCGAGGCCCACGGGGCCCGCGTCGGTGCCAGCGCTGGTGCCGACCCCGGTGAGTCCGACGACATCGAGCGCTACATGGTCGCGGTCGACGAGGTGTCCTCCGGCGACATCTGGGCGGTCAAGCGGCTGCTGCGCGAGCGGCTCGTCAAGGACGCCCGCCGCCGGCTGCTGAGGTCCAACACCGAGCGCGGCATCCCTGCCGCCGAGCTGACCTGGGTCGACGACGCGCTCGACCCCGACGTGCTGACCATCGGCTTCGCGCGCCGGGTGCCGTCGTACAAGCGCCTGACGCTGATGCTGCGCGACCCGGAGCGGCTCAAGCGCCTGCTTCTGCACCCCGAGCGCCCCATCCAGCTGGTCATCGCCGGCAAGGCCCACCCGGCCGACGACGGCGGCAAGAAGCTGATCCAGGAGATCGTCCGGTTCGCCGACGACCCCGAGGTGCGCCACCGCATCGTCTTCCTGCCCAACTACGACATCGCCATGGCCCAGCCGCTCTACCCCGGCTGTGACGTCTGGCTGAACAACCCGCTGCGCCCCTACGAGGCGTGCGGCACGTCCGGCATGAAGGCGGCGCTCAACGGCGGCCTCAACCTCTCGATCCTCGACGGCTGGTGGGACGAGTGGTACGACGGCTCCAACGGCTGGGCGATCCCGTCCGCCGACGGCGTCGACGACCAGGACCGTCGCGACGACCTCGAGTCGGCCGCGCTCTACGACCTGATCGAGCGAGACGTCGCTCCCCGGTTCTACGACGTCGACCAGGACGGCGTTCCAGGCCGCTGGATCGAGATGGTGCGCCACACCCTGAAGTCGCTGGGCCCCAAGGTGCTGGCGAGCCGGATGGTGCGCGACTACATCCGCCAGCTCTACACGCCTGCTGCCATCACCGGCCGCGCACTCAACTCCGACTACAAGGGCGCCACCGAGCTGGCCGCGTGGAAGAAGACAGTCCGCGCCGGCTGGGCCGACGTACGCGTCGAGCACGTCGAGAGCCACGGCGTCAGCGACAACCCCGAGGTGGGCTCGTCGCTGACCGTCCGCGCCTTCGTCGCGCTCGGGTCGCTGACCCCCGACGACGTCGCGGTCGAGGTCGTCCACGGCGTGATCGACGGTGACGACGAGATCGTCAACACGGTGATCACCCCGCTGACGCTGGCCGACAGCTACGACGGGGGCCGCCACCGCTTCGACGGCGACATCCTGCTGCAGCGTGGCGGCGCGTTCGGCTACACCGTGCGCATCGTCCCTCGCCACAGCGTGCTCACCTCGGTCGCCGAGATGGGTCTGGTCGCCCTGCCCTGACGTCGGATCTCGCGGGGTGTCGCGTGCCGGAACGCTGTGACGCGGGTCGTCGACACCACTAACCTGCGGGGGTGGCCGGCATGGAAGATCCAGCGCCGTGCTCGGGGTGCGGACGCATCCCGAATCCGGGGGCGGAGTTCTGCGGGGGGTGCGGCTCCCCGCTCCCTCGACGCTGCGCCCAGTGCGGCCACGCCAACCCGGCCGACAACCTCTTCTGCGAGGGGTGCGGCCAGCGGCTGACCCCAGGCACCAGCGGTCCGCCTGTCCCGGCCACCGCCACCGCCACCACGCCACGGCCCGCCCCGGTCGCCCCGGTCGCGGTGGCCGAGCGGGCCGGCGAGCGGCGTTACCTCACCGTCATGTTCTGCGACCTGGTCGGCTCGACGGCGCTGTCGGCCAGCCTCGACCCCGAGGACATGCGCCGGGTGATCCAGGCCTACCAGGCGCGCTGCCTCGAGGTGATCACGGCGTACGACGGGTCCGTGGCGCAGTATCTCGGTGACGGCATCCTGGCCTACTTCGGCTACCCGGCGGCCCACGAGGACGACGCGGCCGACGCCGTCCGGGCCGCCCTCGCGGTCACCCGCGCGATGGCGCCCCTGGCCGAGGAGCTCGGCCTCGGCCACCTCGCTGCGCGGGTCGGGCTGCACACCGGGCTGGTCGTGGTCGGCGAGATGGTCGGGCCCGGCGACGCGCCGTTCGGGGCCGACGTGCTCGCGATCGGGGCGACCCCCAACATCGCAGCGCGGCTCCAGTCGCTCGCCCAGCCCGGAGAGGTCGTGATCGGGGAGAGCACCGCCGAGCTGGTCGCCGGCTACTTCGTCCTCGAGTCGATGGGCACCCCCGAGCTGAAGGGCGCGTCCCGGCCGATCGAGGTGCTGCGGGTGGTCGGCGAGACCTCGGCCCGCAGCCGCCTCGACGTCCGGCTCAGCAGAGGCCTGATCCCGCTGGTGGGCCGCGACCGCGAGATCGGCCATCTCGAGAGTGCCTGGCACGCCGCGCAGCAAGGCGCGGGCTCGGTGATCCTGGTCTACGGTGAGCCCGGCATCGGCAAGAGCCGGCTGGTCCTCGAGCTGTTCGAGAACGTCGTGGGTGCGGGCAGCCCGGTGGTCGACCTGCGCTGCTCGCCGCGGCACACCAACAGCGTGCTGCACCCGATCGTCAACCTGCTCCAGCGGCTGCTGCAACCGGTCGAGGCGACCGCGCCCGAGAACCCGCTCGAGCGGCTCGAGCGGCTGGTGGTCGGCTCCGGACTCGAGCTGTCGGACGGCGTGCCGGTGATCGCGTCGCTGGTCGGGCTCCCGCTCCCGGAGCACTACCCGCCGCTTCCCACGTCGCCCGAGGTGCTCAAGGAGCGCACCCGCTCGGTGCTGACCCGGCTGATCCTGGGGCGTGCCGCCAACGGGCTGCTGCTGCTCGTCGAGGACGTCCAGTGGGTCGACCCGACCTCCCAGGAGGTGATCACCGAGCTGCTCGAGGCCGCGGGCGGCCGAGGTGTGCTCGCGATCCTGACCCGGCGCAGCGGCACCTCGCCCGACTGGCCGGCCGAGCCGGACGTCACCTTCACCCTGGGCCGGCTCGACGTGTCGGCGATCGGCGCCATGGTGGGCGAGATCGCCGGGGGCGACGACGCGCGTGACGCGCTCGTGCGCGAGGTCGTGGCGCGCGCCGACGGCGTACCCCTCTACATCGAGGAGCTCACCGCGATGCTGCTCGCGCTCGCGGCCGACGACGACGACGACGGTGCGGTCCAGCCCACGGGGCCGGCGGTGCCGTCGACGCTGCGCGACCTGCTGATGGCCCGCCTCGACGGGATCGGGCCGGCCGCCGAGGTCGCGCGCCTGGCCTCCTGCGTCGGGCGCGACGTGCCCTACGCGTTCCTGCGCCTGCTCTGGAACCACGACGAGGGGGTCCTGGTCGGCCATCTCCAGACGCTGCTCGACTCCGGGCTGATGCGGCGCCGGGGCGACGGCGCGACGCGCGGCTACCTCTTCAAGCACGCGCTCGTGCAGGAGGTCGCCTACGAGACGCTGCTCAAGTCGGACCGCCAGCGTCACCACCTGGCCATCGCAGAGGCGATGGAGGCGACGTCGGACTCGACCCCCTATGCGCCGGACCTGCTCGCCCACCACTTCGCCGACGCCGGCCTTCCCGCGCGCGCGGTGCCCTACGCGCTCGCCGCCGGGCTGCGCGCCATCGAGCAGTCGGCCAACCGGGAGGCGGTGGCCCACCTGCTCGGCTGCCTCGACCTCGTGCACGAGCTTCCGGCCACGACGGAGCGCGACGAGCTCGAGCTGACCGTGCTGGTCCACCTGGGCGCACCGATGATGGCGACCCGCGGCTACGGCTCGGTGGAGGTCGAGGACGTCTACCGCCGGGCCCAGGAGCTGGGCACCGCGCTGGGCGACCCGCAACCGCTCTTCGAGGCGCTCTACGGCATGTACCGCATGCACCTTCTCCGCGCGGAGTACCCCATCGCCCTCGGGATCTGCGACCGGCTGGTCGAGCTCGCCGAGCTGTCCGGGCGGCCGGCGTTCCAGGTGGCGGCGCAGCGTGCCGTCGGAAGTGCCCAGGTCTACGAGGGCGACGACCTCGACTCCGCCCTCCAGCACCTGACCGCCGCCGTGCTGATCGACCAGCACCGCCCCGACGTGCCGGACACCCGGCTGCGGCAGGGCCTCGAGCTCAACGACGTCGCCGACCCCGCCATCGTCTCCCTGGCATACGGCGCGTGGGTGCTGTGGCTGGGCGGCGACCGGGAGGGTGCTCGCGCCATGAGCGACGACGCCATCGCCCGCGCCGCCCGACTCGGCCACCCCTTCACCATCTCCCTGGCCACCTGCTTCGACCTGTGGCTGCGGCAGTTCGACGGCGAGGTCGGCGACGTGGCGGTCCGGGCCGAGGCGGCGACCACCTACGCGCAGGAGCAGGGCTTCGACTTCTGGCTGGGCTGGGCCGCGCTGCTGCACGGCTGGGCCGTGGCCCGGCTCGGAGCCCCGGAGGACGGCATCGCGGTGATGCGCAAGGGGCTCGTCGACTGGCAGGCGACCGGCTCGCGGCTCGGCACCAGCTACTTCCTGACCCTGCTGGCCGACGGGCAGGCGCTCGCCGGCCACACCGAGCAGGCGATCGAGACCCTGGCGGAGTCGGAGAAGTTCGGCCTCGAGTTCGAGGAGCACTTCTGGCTGCCGGAGCCCTACCGCTTGCGGGCGGAGCTGGTCGCGCCCTCCGACCCCGACGAGGCGAAGGAGCTCCTCCTCCGGGCCGTCACGCTCGCCGAGCGCCAGTGCTCGGTGGTGCTCGGCCGGCGGGCCGCGAAGACGCTCAGCTCGCTGCCGGGGGTGGCCACTCGAAGCTAGGCCCGGCGGTCCGCCCGTCCGGACCGCACGGGATGCGCATCAGGGCCACGGCCCGGTAGCGCAGGTCGTACATCAGCGGCACCGCGGCGAGCAGCTGGTCCTGCTTGCCGTTGAAGGCCCGGTGCAGGCAGGTCAGCAGCGCGCCGTACGTGTGGTTGAACGCCTCGCTGAGCCGACGCACGTCGCTGCCGGGCGGCAGCTCGGCGACGCTCGGGTCGTCGCGCATCGGCAGGACCGCGTCCCAGTCGACGACGAGCCGCGGGCCGGTCGGGGGTGCGTTGGCGACGTCGCTCTCGCGGTAGTGGTAGCCCAGCGCGATCTGGCGGAACCGGAAGTAGTGCGCGAGGTCGGAGCCCAAGGGGCGTGGGCCCTCGTGGATGGTGTGGTCGAGGCCCTCGCCCTGGTCGACGATCAGCTCCAGCGCGGCCAGGGCGATGCCGAGGTCGTGCACCTCGACGGGGTCGCCCGCGCCTCCGTAGTAGAACCGGCCGGGCCCGACCTGCCGGTCGGCGTCCCCGGTGAACACCCCCGGGCCGAGCGCGCGCAGCTCGGCTTCGACGCCGGCGTAGAGCTGGCCGATCGTGTCGTAGCCCTCGACCATCGGCGGTGCGCCGAGCGGCTCCGGACGCTCGATCGCGCAGAACGTCTCCACCGCCTCCGGCGAGAAGCGGCGCAGCCCCACCACGAGCCGGCCGTCGCTGTAGGGCAGCTGGGTCGGGTAGCGCGGCACGAAACCGGCGTGGTTCACCGACGGCCTCCCGCCGACCGCGTTGAGCACGTTCGCGACCAGCACCATGTGGAGCATCTCCTCCATCACGATGCTGCGGATGATGTCGGCGGCCTCGACGTTGCTGCCGTCCTCGATGGAGTAGAGCGCGCAGAGGTACGCCGGGATGGTCGCGTGCTCGAGCATCAGCGCGTGCTGCAGGGCATCGCGGAGCGGCTGGACCCGAGCCGGGTCGACGTCCGCGCTCATGAGAGCTCCTCGACCAGCACGGCCGCCGTCCGGCAGGCCAAGGCCGCGAGGGTCAGCGTCGGGTTGGAGGTGCCGACGGTGGGCATGCTGCCGGCGCCGACCAGGAAGAGGTTGCGATGGTCCCAGCTGCGCTGGTCGGGGTCCACGACGTTGTCGCTCCGGTCGTGGCCCATCCGGTGGGTGCCGCAGAGATGGCCGGCGCCCATCGTGAGGTACGGCCGGCCGTCCCACTCGAACCGCTGGTGGGCCGCCATCGGCCGGGTCGGTCCGTCGTACGTCGTGAGGTCCTCGGCCCCGAGCTCCTCGAACCATTGCTGGGCGCACTCGTAGGCCACTGCTGCCCCTTGTCGCAGGTAGCGGTCCAGGTTGTAGCGGATCACCGGCCGCGGCAGCCCGAGCGCGTCGGTGTAGGTCTTCCGCTTGATCCGCACCCGGTTCTCCGGGTCGGGCAGCTGCTCGAGCAGGAAGCCCAGCATCAGCTGGCGCTGCACGTCGTGGGCGACGCGTCTGCGCAGCGCCCTGCCGAACAGCCCGCCGTTGTAGACGGCGTCGATGACGTCGGAGCCCGGAGACCCGAGGATCTGGAAACCCCAGTTGTCGATGTCGGTGCGGAACGACGCGTGCCGGGCGCGATACGGCCCGTCGCGCAGGTTCTCGATGCCGGCGGTCGTGCCAGGACCGCGGAAGGTCCCCAGCGCCTCGTCGGTGCGTGCCCAGGCGAGCAGGAACGGGTGGTCCATGAGGTTGCGGCCGACCTGGTCGCTGCTGTTGGCCGCGCGCGACATCAGCAGGAGCTTGGCGTTCTCCACCGAGTGGGCGGCGAGCACGTAGCGACGGGCCGTGATCGTGTGCGTCACGGCAGTGGGGAACGTGTCGCCGGTCCAGCGGAGGTACTCGACGCCGGACACCCGGTCGTCGGGGCCGATCACCACCTTGCTGGCCACCGCCTGGGTGATCACGCGGGCACCGGCGGCCACCGCCAGCTCGAGGGTCTTCAGCGCGTTGTACTTGGCCTGCGCCGGGCAGCCGGGGATGCAGCTGGAGTTGCCCTCGCAGCGCGCTCCGGCAGTGGGTCGGCCGACCGCACCGACGGGCTGGTACCCCCGCCCCCCGTCGTACGCCGGGTTGGGCGTCGAGTTGCGCCCGCCCGGGACCGGGATCACGCCGGTCGGGTACGTGTCGCCCCCGATCTGCACCGGTTTCCCGTCGAGGTTGGCGGTCAGCCACTGGTCGAGGTAGGTCGGCGGGATCTTGTGCATCGGGAAGACGTAGTCGGGCGGGTACGGCGTACCGGTGCGGAGCTGGTCCTCGACGTCGGCCGAGACGCCGATCTCGTACTCGGCCTGGGCGTACCACGGCACCATGTCGTCGTAGCTCAGCGGCCAGTCGACGCCGACGCCGTAGGTCGACTGCATCGCGAAGTCGGCAGGCAGCATCCGGATGCAGTGGGCGTACCAGTGCAGGGTGGTGCCGCCGCGGCTGCGGAGGTAGTCGCTGCCGAACGGCTGCGGGCCCTCCTGCACGAAGTAGCCCGCCGTGCCCGGCACCCCCGGTGAGATCGGGCGGATGTCGAGCACGTTGGGCGACGGTGCGGCGTTGCTGTCCGCCCAGCCCGCGTTGGGGACCTTGGCAGGGGAGGCCAGCATCGCGGTGATGTTGGACTGGTACTCCGCCCAGGTGCGACCGGTCGCCTCCCCGGCCTCGAGGACGACGACCTGCTGACCGGCCTCGGCCAGGCGCCGGGCCAGGATCGCGCCGGAGATGCCGGCGCCGACGATCAGGACGTCGCAGTCGACGTGGGTCATGGCTGCTCCTCCAGCGAGGGCGGGCCGACCCAGCTGGCGAAGCCGGGCGGCTTGGCGCCGGTGGGGTGGGCCCCGATGGCCGGCCACATCAGGCCCTCGGTCCAGCTCTGGGCGGACAGCAGCCGGTCGCAGTCGAGGCTGCTGGCGCCGTTGCGCGCGCGCCACTCGGCCGGCAGCTGGTTCCAGCTGCCGGTGTACCAGAGCACGGCCACGTTGCGCGCGAGCGGACCCAGGTCGGGGTCCTCCATGACCTGGAGTCGCAGCTGGTCCTCGACGTCGTCGGCCCAGCCCAGCGCACGGCTGCCTTCCCGGACGAGGGCGATCGCGAGCCGGTCACCGACGACGGCGACGAGCTCGCCGAGGTACGTCGGCGCCATGCCCGTGCCCTGCAGCTGCGCGACCGAGAAGCCGGTCAGCGCTGCTGACAGGGACAGGAAGTCGTCGAGGAGGTCGGAGTCGCTCACGGCTGCTCAGTCGTCGGGGAACTCGAGCCAGGCCTGCGACTCGGAGGAGACCGGAGCCGAGGTGAAGGTCTGCGCGGCCAGCGGGGCCCGCGTCCCGATCACGTTGCGGACGTCCTCGTGCAGGCGGTAGTGGTCGATGGAGGGGCCCATCGTGAGAGTGACCCGGCTGCTGTCCTTCTCCGAGAGGAAGTAGGTGTCGAACGAGCCGAAGAAGTTCCAGAAGTTGGCGGCGAGCACGTCGCGTCCCTCGACCTTGCGGGTGCCGTACTCGATCAGCGGAGAGAGGTTGGACGGCTCGGCGACCAGGTTGTGCAGCTTCGCGTCGACCTCGAAGATCATCGACTTCGGCTTCAGCGGGGTGCCGGGCGGGGTGTCCTTCGGCTGCGGCTCGTAGACGCCGTACCTCCACTCCGTGCGGTCGGGGCCGTTCAGCGAGGGGGTCATGTAGTCGAACGCCGCCAGCCACTTGGGCTCGCCGAAGTTCCCCTGTCCGGCCTCCACGGCGATCGGGTTGTCGCACGGCACGTGGAGCCGGTAGCCGCCGATCGTCTTGGTCTGGTCGCGCCCGAGGAGGTAGTCGCGCACGCTCATCCGCGGCACCGAGGGCAGCCGGCTCTCGGGGTATGCATAGATGTTGAACTCGACCTCGCGGGTGCAGCCGAGGAAGCTCGAGCCGCCCGCGGTGCCGCCCGAGGTGTAGGCCTGGAAGTCGAGGGAGACCAGGGCCCGGTCGGGCAGGTCGTCGAACTTCGCGAGCCGCAGCCCGTGGCCTTCCGGGAGCTCCGGCAGCAGCGCCTCGACCTGGTCGCGACGGGCCGGGTAGTAGAGCCAGAAGGACTGCAGCGAGCTGTACCAGAACGGCATCTCGAAGCCCTTCGGCTGCTCGGGCATGAGCTCTTTCCACGGGACCTGTGCCATGACCACCCCTTGGGATCAGTTCCGTCACCCCTGACGAACCTGTTCGGACAGTAACGGCCACCGGTGCGCAGCGGGAGGGGCGAAGCAAGGATTTGACCCTCGCCGTCAGTGCGGCAGGAGGCCGAGCAGGTCGGAGGCGAGATCGAGGTAGGGCCCCACCCGCCGGCCGTCGCGTCGCACGGTCAGGGTGTCGTAGCACGACATCGGGCCACTCGCGGACACGTCACCGGCCGCGGTGTGGAAGACGATCCGGTAGCGGCGCTGGGTCAGCTGCATCGGGCAGCTGTGGAAGAAAGGGGGCCATCCCGGCAGCTTGTTGTAGGCCGTCACCAAGGCACCGACCTGGTCGGGCGAGCCGATCGTGACGGTGCGGTGACGCACGCGAGGGGTGTGGGCTCCGTACCTTGTCGCCGTGATCTGCACGGTCACCCCCCGCACGTGGGAGACGAACGAGGCGGCCGGGCGGGCCGGGCGCCACACGGCGTCAACCGTGGCACGGACGCCGACTCGCCCGCCCGCCAAGGAGGTCGTCTGCACCACGACGGACGCTCCGGCAGGCGCATAGGGCATGGGCGGGTGCTGGTCGAGGTAGACGTCGTCGATCCAGCCTCCGTCGGGGCGGGACTCACCGCCGACCCCGTTCGGTCCGCCGTCGGAGACGAACCCCTGCTGCGGGTGCCGGGCGTACCACTCCGCGACCGTCCTAGGCACGCCGCGCACCGTCCAGAAGCGTGAGCGGGTGACGGTGTAGTTGGACGGCGACGAGCTCATCGTGCGCCGGACGAGGGGCGGGAC
>JAHEXO010000472.1 GCA_023252065.1 Nocardioides sp.
CCGGGCAGCTAGGACGTGCGGGCGAGGGTGATCACGTCGGCCACGGTGTGACGACGACGCACCCGCTCGGGCTCGGGGACGACGACGACCGGGACCGGCGAGTGGCGGACGCAGTACTCGGAGACCGAGCCGAGCATCTTGTTGGCGGTGGCGCCGAGCGAGCCGGCACCGACGACGAGCGCGGTCGCGCCCTCGGCCCGCGCCACGAGCACCCGTCCGGCGTAGTCGTGGACGACGGTCTGGGTGACCTCGGGCATCGCGCCGAGCCGCTCGGCTGCCCGCGCCAGCACGCCGTCCTGGACACGCTGCACCGCAGCCCGTCCCTCGACGAGCTCGTCGGGGGACTGGGCGTCGGAGGAGCCCACCCACAGCCAGCCGGTGACGACCTCCACGCGGCAGTCACGCTCGAGGCCTGCGGTGAGGGCATGGTCGAGAGCGGCGTCGGCGCCGGAGCTGCCGTCGACACCGACGACGATCACGTCGCGTGCACCCTGAGAAGCCATGTCCCCCACCGTGCCTGAGTCGTGTGCTGCACCACAGCGGCCCTGGTCCTGCGTTGCCGGGACGTTGTGCCCAACCCGGAGTGGTCCTTCGCCGACCAGCGCCCTGACCCGGATTCAGCCAGGTCGGGTCGGCGCGCGCCAGAGGTCTTTGGTCCCGATCGGTCGTGGGCCAACGCCCCTGATCGCCGGTGCGGGCCGCGGGTGACCGTGGAGTATGAACCGCAGCCGCGCTCCGCACTCCTGGTACGACGTCGGCTGGCCTGTGCTGGCCGGCCTCGTCGCCGCTGTGGGCGTGGTCGCCGCCTACCGCAGCCTGGGCCTCTTAGCCGTCGTCGCCGCGTTCGTGCTCGTGGAGCTCACGGTCGCACCGACCGCGTGGAGCATCGTCACCGAGCTCGGCAAGCCCGGTGGCCCGGCGATCTTCGAGATCGGCCCCGCCTGCGCCCTGGCCACCGTCGTCCTGATGGGGCTGGTCAGCGCGCTCGGTGTCGGGTCGCTGGCGGTCGTCGCCCTCGTCGTCCTGACCTCTCCCCTCATGCAGCGTCGTGGCCGGCAGCAGGTCGTCCGTCGCTACGGCTCCGACCGCGCCGAGACCCGCCGCGCGTTCGACGACATCGTCGCCCACGGCTGGGTCACGCCGCCCTCCGAGGACGACACCGACCACTGAGCCACGCGCTCGCCCGGCTCACGCGGCTCACGCGGCTCACGCGTCGAGGCGCACCCGCTCGCCGTACCGCGGCACGACGGCGTTCCAGTGCAGGGTCTCGGCCACCAGGTGTGCCAGCGCCGAGGCCGAGCGCGGCTCGCCGTGCACGACGTAGAGCGAGTGGGGCGGCTTCGGCGCGCGGCCGAGCCAGGCCACCAGCTCGCCCGAGTCGGCGTGCACCGAGAAGTCCGGGACCTGCACCACCTCGGCGTGCACCGGCACGTAGCGGCCGTGCATCTTGACCTGTCGGACGCCGTCGAGCAGCTGGCGACCCCGCGTGCCCTCGGCCTGGTAGCCGGTCAGCACGACGGTGTTGCGCGGGTCCGGCAGCTGGTGGCGGAGGTGGTGGACGACCCGACCACCGGTGGCCATGCCCGAGGCCGACACCAGGATGCAGGGGTACGACGGCGCGTTGAGGCGGGCGGACTCGGCGGCGTCGCGCACGGCGTGCACGTCGGTGATGCGCAGCAGGTCCTCGCTCGCAGTGCCCTTGCGGACCCGCCCGTCCGGGTGCCGGGCCGCGGCGCGGTAGACCTCGAGCGCCGCCAGGGCCATCGGGCTGTCGACGTAGACCGGCACCGTGGGGATCCGGCCGGCGCGCCGCAGGCGGTCGAGCTCGAGGAGGACCAGCTCGGTCCGGTCGACGGCGAAGGCCGGGATCAGCACGGTGCCGCCTCGCTTGACGGTGCGCCGGATCGCGTCGGCGAGCAGGTCGTCGTCGGGCTCGGGGTGGACGCGGTCGCCATAGGTGGACTCGACCACGATCACGTCGGCCCGCGGCGGGTCGGCCGGTGGCAGGAGCAGGGGGTGGTGCGGCCGGCCGAGGTCACCGCTGAAGAGCACGCGACTGCCGTCGACCTCCACGAGCGCGGTCGCCGAGCCCAGGATGTGTCCGGCGGGGCGCAGGGTGACCGCGATCCCGGCCGCCAGGGTGACCCGCTCGTCGTACCTCGCCGGCTGCATCAACGGAAGCGTCTTCTCCACGTCGGCGAGGTCGTAGAGAGGCAGGGCCGGACGGTGCTTGGAGAAGCCCGCCGCGTTGGCGTAGTGCGCGTCCTCCGCCTGGAGGTGTGCGCTGTCGCGCAGCACGATCGCCACCAGTGCGGCGGTCTCGGGCGTGCAGACGATGCGGCCCGCGAAGCCGTCGTGCACGAGCCGGGGCAGGTAGCCCGAGTGGTCGAGGTGGGCATGGGTGACAACGACGGCGTCGAGCGTGGCGGGGTCGAGGTCGAGCGGCTCCCAGTTACGCCGCCGGAGCTCGGTGAAGCCCTGGTAGAGACCGGCGTCGACCAGCACCCGGCCGCCGGCGCCCTCGACCAGGAACCGGCTGCCGGTCACGGTGCCCACAGCCCCCAGGAACCTCAGCGTCGGACCCGGCACGGCGCACCTCCTCCACGCGACGTCCTCCACGTCCCAGCCTGACGCCGGGAGGCTCTGGCTCCCAGCGGCCCGGGTCATCCGCGGCCGGGACGTTCGGCCCCACCGCAGGGGCCGGCGGGCGCACCCGTCAGGCGAGGGTGAGGACGGCGGCGCCGGTGAGCCGGCCCTCCGCGAGGTCGTCGAGAGCGCGGTCGGCCTCGGCGAAGTCGTACGGCGTGACGGTCGCACGCACGCCGAGGCGCTCGGCCAGCACCAGCAGCTCCTCGCCGTCGGCCC
Organism: Nocardioides sp.; assembly: GCA_023252065.1. Next base: position 2,866 of record JAHEXO010000472.1, read on the forward strand.
GGGTGTTGGCGGTGACGCTGGTCAGCGACCGCTCCCGGAACAGGTGGCGGTCGTAGTCGAGCGCCGGCACGTCACTGAGGTGGATCCCGGCCACGGCCAGGGTGCCGCCGTGGTCGAGGGCGGCCAGCGCCACGGGGACGAGGTCGCCCACCGGCGCGAACAGGATGGCGGCGTCCAGCGGCAACGGCGGCTCGTCGTAGGCGCCGCGGGCCGAGGCGGCGCCGAGCTCGAGAGCCAGCTGCTGCGCCTGCG
>JAHEXO010000043.1 GCA_023252065.1 Nocardioides sp.
GGGCGAGGCGCTCGGTGGCGTCGAGGTAGGCGATCGCAGGGCCGAGGACGGTGGCGTGCTGCTGGTTCGCGGAGTAGTCGCTGGCCGAGGTGAGCTCGGTGCGGACGCGAAGTCCGCCGAAGACCGCGGCGAGGATGACCGGGAGCGCGAGCACGGCGACGACCTTGCGGCGCACCGACCACTCGGACACACGGAAGGCAGAAAACGCGCCCGAGACAGCGTCCTTAGGAAGTTTCGGCAACGGTACTCCAGAGACTCGAGTCCAACCCGCATCTCCGACCGGGGGTCATCGATGGTCGGGCACAGGCAGCCCGGCTCTGCCACGATAGGAGCCGGATGAGTCGTCCGCAGGGCGTTTGGCAAAGTCGTGGGACCATCGTCCCTTGCGCCTAGTCCGTTGGAACTAGTCCACTCCCGCCACCTCCACAACGACGGAGTAGCGACGGGGCAGAGATGGCTCAGGAGGACGTGCGGGCTCGGGGGTGCGCGGCGGCGAAGACCTCGCGCAGGCTGTCGACGGTGACCAGGGTGTAGATCTGCGTCGTGGTCACCGAGGCGTGGCCGAGCAGCTCCTGCACCACCCGGACGTCGGCGCCGCCCTCGAGCAGGTGCGTGGCGAAGGAGTGGCGCAACGTGTGGGGCGAGACGTCGCGGGTGACCCCGGCCCGGTCGGCCGCCTTCACCAGCACGGTCCAGGCCGACTGGCGCGACAGCCGTCCCCCGCGGGCGTTGAGGAAGAGGGCTCCGGCGCGGTCGGAGGTGCCGACCGCCGCCAGCTCCGGGCGCGAGCGGGTCAGGTAGGCGTCGACCGCGGCCAGGGCGTAGGACCCGATCGGCACGAGCCGCTCCTTGCTGCCCTTGCCGCGCAGGAGCACCGAACCGTCGACCAGGTCGACGTCGTCGACGTCGAGGCCGACCGCCTCCGAGATCCGGGCACCGGTGCCGTAGAGCACCTCCAGCAGGGCCCGGTCACGCAGCGCGAGCGTCGTACCGGCAGCGCCGGAGGCCTCGAGGATCGCCTCGACGTCTGCCAGCGGCAGGGCCTTGGGCAGTCGGCGGGCAGGCTGCGGGGGACGCACGGCGGCAGCCGGGTCGCCGACTGCGAGGCCGTCGGCGACGCAGAACTTGTGGAACCCGCGGACCGCCACGATCGTGCGCCCGGCCGACGACGCCGACAGCGGTGGATGCTGCTCGTCGCCCTCGCGCAGCCGCACCAGGAACGCCGAGACCATCGCCTCGGTGATCGCGTCGAACTCAATGACGCCGGCCCCTGCCAGGAACTCGTCGTAGCGCCGCAGGTCGCGGCGGTACGACGCAAAGGTGTTCGCGGCCAGGCCCCGCTCGACCGCGAGATGGTCGAGGTAGGTCCGCAGCGCGAGCGCGATCTCGGCCACTCGACCGGTCAACCGAGTGAGGCGAGGACCTCGTCGGCCGAGACCGCCTCGATGCCGACCGCCTCGCCAACCGGCGTGTTGGTCAGCCGGCCGTCGTAGGTGTTCAGACCCATCGCCAGCGAGTGGTCGTCACGGCAGGCCTTCACCCAGCCCTTGTCGGCCAGGGCGACGGCATAGGGCAGGGTCGCGTTGGTGAGCGCGTAGGTGGAGGTGTTCGGCACCGCACCCGGCATGTTGGCCACGCAGTAGAAGATCGAGTTGTGCACCGAGAACGTCGGGTCGGAGTGCGTGGTGGGGTGGGTGTCCTCGAAGCAGCCGCCCTGGTCGACGGCGATGTCGACCAGCACCGAGCCGGGCTTCATCCGCGAGACGAGGTCGTTGCTGACCAGCTTGGGAGCGGCGGCGCCCGGGATCAGCACGGCGCCGATCACCATGTCGGCCTCCATCACCTGCTGCTCGATCGCGAGCTTGGACGACGCGAGACCGTGCACCCGGTTGTTGTAGCGCCAGAACGACATCCGCAGCTTGTCGAGGTCGTTGTCGAGCAGCGTGACGTCGGCGCCCATGCCGAGCGCGATGTTGGCGGCGTTCTGGCCGGAGACGCCGGCGCCGATGATGACGACCTTGGCGTTGGCGACCCCGCCGACGCCGCCCATCAGGACGCCGCGGCCGCCCTGGGCCTTCATCAGCGAGTGGGCGCCGACCTGCGGAGCGAGGCAGCCGGCGACCTCGGACATCGGGTAGAGCAGCGGCAGCCCGCCCGAGGGGAGCTGGACGGTCTCGTAGGCGATGCCGGTCACCTTGCGGCTGACCAGCTCCTCGGTGAGGGGCTTGTCGGCAGCGAGGTGGAGGTAGGTGAACAGGGTCTGGCCCTCGCGCATGCGGTGGTACTCCTCCGCGATGGGCTCCTTGACCTTGAGCACCATCTCGGCGGTGTCCCAGACCTCGTCGGCGCCGTCGAGGATCTTCGCCCCGGCCGCTTCGTACTCGCTGTTCTCGATCTGCGAGCCGAGCCCCGCGTTCCTCTCCACGTAGACGTCGTGACCGTGAGCCGTGAGCTCGTGCACGCCGATGGGCGTGATCGCGACGCGGTACTCGTGGTTCTTGACTTCCTTGGGGACGCCGACCTTCACCGTTCTCTCCCTTGTTGCTGGCAGCGGCCCGCTGTCGCGGTCCACGGCTCAGACTATCGGCCCGTGACGGGCGTCACGTCGTCGGGGAGCCGGCGGCGGCCTCGACCCCCTCCAGGCTCCGAAGCACGTTGCGACAGGTGAGCCGGCCCAGGTCGTCGTCCGACCAGTGCGCCTCCCTCAGCGCCTCGAGGAGGCGCGGGTACGACGAGACGTCGTCGAGCCCTTCGGGGAGCCAGTCGACCCCGTCGTAGTCGCCACCGAGGCCGACGTGGTCGACGCCGGCCACCTCCCGGACGTGGTCGAGGTGGGCCACGACGTCGGCCACGCTCGCGGGCGGGTGCGGCACCTCCTCCTGGTACGCCGCCTCGACGGCCTGCAGGGCCGGGATGTCGCGGGGGTCGACGCCGGCCTCGACCGCGCGCTGCTCGGCCGCGAGTGCCCAGTCGCGCACCGCCTGGCTCACGAACCGCGGCACGAAGGTCACCATGCAGGTGCCGCCGTTGCCGGCGAGGCGCGCGAGCACGTCGTCGGGGACGTTGCGCGGGTGGTCGCACAAGGCGTAGGCCGACGAGTGCGAGAAGAGCACGGGCGCGGTCGCGGCGTCGAGGACGTCGTGCATCACGTCGTGGCTGACGTGGGAGAGGTCGACGGCCATCCCGATCAGGTTCATCTCACGCACGACCTCACGGCCGAAGTCGTTGAGTCCGGCGAGCACCGGCTCGTCGGTCGCCGAGTCGGCCCAGGGGACGTTGTCGTTGTGGGTCAGGGTCAGGTAGCGCACCCCGAGGCGCTGATACATCCGCAGGACGCCGAGAGACTCCTGGATCTGGTGGCCGCCCTCAGCACCGAGCAGGCAGGCGATCCGCCCGGTCTCCCAGGCGGCACGCACCTGCGCCGCCGTGGTGGCGAGCACCAGCCGGTCGTCGTACCGCGCGATCATGCGGTACGCCGCGTCCACCTGCTCGAGGGTCGAGGTCACCGACCGCTCCCCCTCGGCGCACGGCACGAAGACCGACCAGAACTGCGCTCCCACTCCCCCGGCCCGCAGCCGTGGCAGGTCGGTGTGGGTCTGCGACTGCGGCACGCCCACGTCGTAGGCGTCGAAGTCGTAGCCGTTCAGGTCGCGCATCGTCCAGAGCAGGTCGTTGTGCCCGTCGATCACCGGGTGGCGAGCCAGCAGCTCCTCGATCGTGGTCATGGCAGCAGCCCCTTGGCGTCGGCGAGCAGGAGAGTCTGGACCAGCGGGCCGTCACCGACCGCCCCCGCCAGCACCGCCTCGCGGAGCTCGTCGACGGGTACCCAGCCGCCGTGCATCTCGGCCTCCTCGTGCGTGCGCTCGAAGTCGTGGTCGATCTCGTGCAGACCCCGGGCCAGGAACAGGTGCATCACCTCGGTGCTGATGCCGGGACTCGACCAGGTGGTGGCCAGCTGGGTCCAGTCGTCGGCCTCGAGCCCCGCCTCCTCGCGCAGCTCGCGCTGCGCCGTGGTCCGCGGGTCCTCACCGTCGGTGTCGAGCAGGCCGGCCGGAAGCTCGACGAAGCGCCGTCGGGCGGGGTGGCGGTACTGCCACAGGCAGAAGGCACGGCGTTCGTCGTCGACCGCGAGCACGATCACCGCCCCGGGGTGCTCGAGCACCAGCCGGGCGAACGTCGCGTCGTGCCCAGGCGCGTGCAGCTCGTCGCGACGCAGCGCCATCACCCACTCGGACCGATAGAGGTCTTCGCTGTGCGTCACCGGCCACGACTCGGGCACGTCTGTCAGCTCTGGTGTCAGCTCTGGCGCCATGCCACCGACCGTACCCAGCGAGCGCGGCTCAGAGACGACCGGACTTCACCACCCGGGCCAAGAACTGCTGGGTGCGCTCCTCGCGCGGGTCCTCGAAGATCTGCTGCGCACTGCCGCGCTCGAGGATGGAGCCGTTGTCGAGGAAGCAGACCTGGCTGGCGACCTCCTTGGCGAAGCCCATCTCGTGGGTGGCCAGGAGCATGGTCAGACCGCCCTGGGCGAGCTGCCGCACGATCTCCAGGACGTCGCCGACCAGCTCGGGGTCGAGGGCGGCTGTGATCTCGTCGAGCAGCATGACCCGTGGCTGCATGGCCAGCGCGCGGACGATCGCCACGCGCTGCTGCTGGCCGCCGGACAGCATGTCGGGATACGACTCCGCCTTGTCGGACATCCCGACCGAGTCGAGGAGGGCCATGCCTCGCTCGCGCGCATCTCTCTTGGAGGCGCCGCCCACCCTGGTGGGCGCCAGCATCACGTTGTCGATCACCGACATGTGGGGGAACAGGTTGTAGCTCTGGAACACGATCCCGACATCGCGACGCAGGGCGTTGAGGTCGACACCGGCGCCGGTGACGGTGTCCCCCTCGATCCGGATCGCCCCGCTCTGGATGTCCTCCAGGGCGTTGACGCAGCGCAGCAGCGTGGACTTGCCGGAGCCGGAGGCGCCGATCAGGCAGACCACCTCGTGGCGCTCGACGTTCAGCGTGACGCCCTTGAGCACCTCGTGGTGGCCGTAGGACTTGTGGACGTCCTCGATCTCGAGGAACGACATCAGGAGGCTCCAACCCGGCGCTTGGCGTCGCGCTCGATGAGGTAGTCCACGAACCGCGCCTGCGGGATCGTGATCAGGATGAACAGGAACGCGACCACGGCGATCGGTGACAGGTTGAAGTACTTGGCCTCGTACAGCCCCGCCACCTGCAGCGCCTCGGCGATGCCCACGACCGAGAGCAGGGCGGTGTCCTTCTGCAGGCTGATGAAGTCGTTGAGCAGGGGCGGGATCACCCGGCGTACCGCCTGCGGCACGAGCACGGTCCGCAAGGTCTGCGAGTAGCTCAGACCCAGCGAGCGCGCTGCCGCGCTCTGGCTCGGATGGATCGACGCCAGACCAGCGCGGTACACCTCCGAGACGTACGACGTGTACGTCAGGGTCAGCGCGAAGATGCCCAGCCAGACCGTAGGGATCGTCTGGAAGAACTTCACGCCGGTGAGTGGAAGGCCGAACACGATCAGGGTCAGCACCACGATCGCCGGGATGGCCCGGAAGATGTCGCAGTAGAGGACGGCGATCGCCCTCAGGGGGGCACCGGCGCGGCCCGGGAGCATCCGGACCACCGCGACCACGAGACCGAGGACGAGGACCAGGACCTCGGAGACGCAGGCCACCCAGATGTTGGTCCAGAAGGCCTTCAGGATCGCGTGGAAGGAGACCTTGATGTCGGAGATGTTGAAGAACGTGCTGGCGACGCCACCGTTGTTGGCGAAGACGAAGAGGATCAGCACGGCGACGATCAGGATCGCCGCGGCCCAGCCCATGCAGATGAAAGCCTCTTCGCGGCCCGTGGCCGCGACCCGCCGAGCCTCGACGAGCTCGCCCTGGCCGAGGAGTCGGCCGCGCTTGCGGCCTTGTCCGAACGCCCTGAAGGCGACGAACCACGGATACAGGCTGACGACCACCAGGAGCACGCCGACCGCTGTGGACACGGGCCCGTCGTGGTTGTAGTCGCGCAGCATCAACGCGGCCTTGGCCATCACGAGGGTGGCGAGGACCGCGAGGACCAGTCCCAGCCCCGCCAGGCCGTTGACCGGGCGGGGCTGACTCGGGGCCGGCCCCGGTTGCAGCTCTTCGGAGACGAGGCTGGAAGTCACGTCAGGACTCCTTCATCGGCCCCGACGTCAGGATCCGGGGATCGTCCATACGGGCACCGACGACGGGTCGCCGCCGAAGGCCGGGCCGAGGTAGGTCTTGGACAAGTTGTCGAGGGTGCCGTCCTTGAGCATGGTCGCGATGCCCTGGTCGAACCCGGCCGCGTTGGCTGAGCCCTGGGGGTAGATCGCGCCGTACTTCTCACCGGTCTCGTACTGACCCGGGACCTCGAGCTGCCCGTTGGAGTCCTTGGCCTCGGCGAGCACGATCGCGGTGTCGAGGAACGCGGCGTCCGACTGGCCCGACAGCACGCTCTGGTAGAGCGTCGTCGAGTTGGGGTAGACCTTGGTGCTGGCGCACTTGAGCTGGTCCTGGACGAACGGCACCGAGGTCGTCCCGGCGTACGCGGCGCAGCGCTTGCTCTGGATGTTGTCCTGCGTGATGCCGGCGCCCTTCTTGGTCAGCACCCCGATGTTGGAGTTGAAGTAGGGCTTGGAGAAGTCGACGACCTTGGCGCGCTCCGGCGTGATTGAGATCTCCGCCAGCGCGATGTCGAAGTCGTTGGTGTGACCCGCGACGAGCTGGTCGAAGGACACGTTCTTGACCGTGACCGAGCTCAGCCCGGCCATGTTGGCCAGCTCGGCGGCCATGCAGTACTCGAAGCCGTCCTTGATCGTGTCGGGCGTCGTCCCGTTCCACCAGCCCTGGGCCGGCAGCGTCGTCTCGACGGTGAGCGTGCCGGCCTTCACCGGTTTCACCGAGATGCTGTTCGGCTTGCTGGTGATGTCGCAGTTGCCGATCTTCGTGGCGCCGGATCCACCCGTGGCCGTGCTCGACGAGTTGGATGAGCCGCAGGCCGCCAGCGCGGTGGCCATGACGGCTGCACTGATCAGCCCGAGAGAACGCTTCAAGCGCATGAGGGTGGTTTCCTTCCAACGACGGCGTGACCGCACGATGCGCGCGCGGCATGGTGAGCAGGCTGGTCCCCAGAGGCGATGGAGTCAAGGATATTCGGCACTGATTGCGTTGCGATCCGACGCCGAACCCCTCCCGGAAACCCCAGCGATACGGTGGCGGCATGACTGACATCGCCAGCCTCACTCGGGAGGAGGCCGCCGCTCGGGCGAGCCTCATCGACGTCGACCGGTACGACGTGCACGTCGACCTCCGCGGCCTGTTCGAGTCCGAGCTCTGGGCCGCCACCTCCACCGTCACGTTCACCTGCCACCAGCCCGGCGCCTCGACGTTCGTCGACGTCGTGGGTGACGTCGTGGCGGCGACCCTCAACGGCAAGCCGCTCGACCTGGCCACCCACGAGCACGGTCGACTGCCACTCCCCGGCCTGAGCACCGACAACGTCCTGGTCGTCGAGTCGCGGCAGAGCGACACCGGCAACGGCAACGGCATCCTGCGGACGGTCGACCCCACCGACAAGCTGGTCTACGTCTGGACCAGCTTCGAGTGCGACGAGGCCCGCCGGGCCTGGGCCTGCTTCGACCAGCCCGACCTCAAGGCGGCGCACGGCTTCGTCGTCGACGCCCACGAGACATGGACCGTCACCAGCAACTCCGCACCCGACTCGGTGGCCGACCTCGACGAGGGGGGTCGACGCTGGACGTTCGGCGACACGCCCCGCCTCTCGACCTACGTCACCGTCGTCAACGGCGGTCCCTTCCACGAGATCCGTTCCCGGCGGGGCGACCACGACCTCGGTCTCTTCTGCCGCCAGTCGCTCATCTCGCACCTCGAGCGCGACGCCGAGGAGCTCTTCGACCTCACCGACCGCGGGTTGCGGTTCTTCGGCGAACAGTTCGGCCGGCCGTTCGGCCAGGAGCGCTACGACCATGTCTTCGTGCCCAACCTCGGCGGCGCGATGGAGAACTGGGGCTGCGTGACCTGGAGCGACGCGTCGGTCTACCGCACCGTGCCGACCCACGCCCAGCGGGCCCGCCGCGCCGAGATCCTGCTCCACGAGATGGCCCACCAGTGGTTCGGCGACCTGGTGACGATGCAGTGGTGGGACGACCTGTGGCTGAACGAGGCGTTCGCCACCTGGGCGGCCAACTTCGCGTGCACCGAGGCCACCGAGTTCACCGACGAGTGGGCCACGTTCCTGGTGATCGAGAAGATCGACTCCCTGCGCGAGGACGCCGGCCCGGCCACCCACCCGATCCGGGGTGACGTCCCGGACGTCGCCTCGGCGATGGCCAACTTCGACGACATCAGCTACGGCAAGGGCGCGAGCGTGCTCAAGCAGCTGGCCGCCCTGGTCGGTGAGGCGACGTTCACCCAGGGGCTGAAGGCCTACTTCGCCGAGCACGCCTGGGGCAACACGACGCTCGAGCACCTCATCGACGCCATCGGCCACGCAGCCGGGCGAGACCTTGCCACCTGGTCCGCCGCCTGGCTCGACCGGGCAGGTCCCGACACGCTCGCTCTGGAGGGAGGCACCCTCACCGCGACCGCTGTCGAGGGTGAGCCGCGCATCCACCGGCTCGACATCGGCAGCTATGCCCTCGACGGCGACGCCCTCCGCCTGATCGGTACGACGCCGGTCGAGACCGCGGGACCGGCCACCGCGGTCGAGCTGCCCGAGGCCGACGCCCACCTGCTCAACGCCGACGACCTCACCTTCGCCATGCTCCGGCCCGACGACCGCTCCCGGGCGCTGCTGCTCACCCACCTCGGCGACCTGCCGGCCGCCATCGACCGCGGCGTGGTGACGGTCAGCGGCTACCACCAGGTGCTGTCCGGTGAGCTGCCGTCGGGAGACCTGCTCGACGCGCTGCTGTCCAGGATCCCGTCGGAGGACAGCCCGGCCCTGCTCGAGCCGTTCCTGTCGCTCTCCGACCAGCTGGCGTCGTCCTTCACCCCGGTCGCCGAGATCCGCGGCCGGCAGGGCGGCGTCGCCGCCGTCGCCCTGGCGCTCACCGAGCGGCCCGACCTGGTGACGGCCGCGCGCCGTACCCTCGCCGCGACCGCCACCAATGACGAGCACTTCGCGGCCCTCGAAGGTCCTGCGTCGGAGGAGACCGACCTGGCCTGGCGGGTCCTGGTCCGCCGGGCCGCCCTCGGCGACTACGACGAGCAGGCCGTCGACGCCCTGCTCGAGCGCGACCGTGACCCGGACGCCGTCGTCCGCCGGCTGATCGTGCGCGCGGCCCGGCCCGACGCGGCGGCGAAGGACGAGGCCTGGAGCGCGGTCTACGACGACAACGCCGTGCCGATGGGCCAGATGCTGGGGATGATGCGGCAGGCGATCTGGCAGCCGGCGCAGTCCGACCTGCTGCTGCCACTCACCCACCGCTACCTCGACGGGCTCCCCGCGCTCGCCGGCAGCGGGATGCTCCGGACGCTGAGCCTGGTGCGCGGGATGTTCCCGACCGTCGGCGACTCCGCGTTCCTCGAGCGGGCAGCGACCATCGCCGGCGAGCTGGAGACCGACGCGACCGTCCGCTCGGCCCTGATCGGTGGCAGCGACACCCTGCGGCGGATGCTGCGGGCGCGCGGCG
>JAHEXO010000473.1:0-1900 GCA_023252065.1 Nocardioides sp.
ATCCCGCACGTTGCGGGCAGCGTGGATGCCTGGCGCGACCTCGAGCAGTTCGATCTCGAGCTCACCCTGGCCGACCTGTCGGTGGCCGAGAAGCGCCTGGAGAAGCTGCGCACGACTGGCCGGCACGGCACCGCGGCCGAGCGCGAGGCCAACGAGCGCGAGGCCGCGGTCCACGAACGGATCGTCCCTGGTCTCACTGCCGGTTCTCCCATCCGGGACCTTGGACTCGACGACGACGAGTCGAGGGCCGTCCGCGGGTTCCGCTTCCTGACCGAGAAACCGGTGCTCGTGCTGCTGAACGTGGGGGAGGACTCGCTCCCCCGGGCCGGCGACATCGTCGGTTCCGTGGCCGACCGCTACCGCCACCGGGCTTCGCTCGTGGATGCCCTGTCGGCGCGCATCGAGATGGAGATCGGCGAGCTCGAGGACGACGAGGCGGCCGTCTTTCGTGAGGAGCTGGGCCTCACCGAGTCGAGCCTGGATCGGGTCATCCGCCTGAGCTATCGGCTGCTCGGCCTCATCAGCTTCTTCACCGTCGGTCCCGACGAGACCCGCGCTTGGACCATCCGCGACGGCGAGACGGCGGTCGACGCGGCGGCAGCCATCCACACCGACCTGGCCCGAGGGTTCATCCGCGCCGAGGTGGTGACCTGCGAGGACATGCTCGAGCTGGGGTCCACGGCCGAGGCCCGCCGGCATGGTCGCCTGCGTTCGGAGGGCAAGACCTACCGGGTGAAGGATGGCGACGTGGTGGAGATCCTCTTCAACGTCTGAGTCGCCGGCCGCCCGCTGAGCGCGGCCGGCTCAGTTCAGGTCGACGCTGCGGTCGGCCTCGACGACGACCGTGCGGAATCCGCCGGCCGAGGCCTCGTCGAGGTCGTCGTCGAGGTCCTCCTCCTCGTCGTCCCCCTCATCGTCGTCGAGCTCGGCCAGTGCCGTCGAACCCTCCTCGCGCGAGACGTCGACGGAGGCCGTCAGGCGGGCGTCATGGACGAAGGTGAAGCCGTGCCGGCGCTCCAGCTCGTTCGCGACCGCTTCGACGAGGGTATCCTCCTTGAAGGTATCGACGACGGCCCTGCGGGCCTCCAGGACGAGCTCGAGGAAGCTCTCCTCGTCGAACTCGACATCATGGATCAGCAGGACATCGATGAAGAGGTCGCCGTCGCCTTCGTGAAGCTCGTAGAAGTACACGCTGCCTCCCGGGATGGCCGTTGGAGTCGTCAGGCTACACCGCTCGACGGTCGCATGTCCCGGTCCCCCATGACGGCCGTCTCGTGAGCATCGAGGTCTTGCACGTCGGCTCGGCCTGCCGGGATGTGGCCGATGACGATCCTCGGGGCTGGCGGCTCGGTGGCGGCGTCACCTACTCCTCGCTTACGACGGCACGCCTCGGACTCCGCACCGCGGCCGTGGTGGGAGTCGACCGCGAGGCGCGGAGCGCCACCGAGCTCGATCTGCTGCGGGATGCCGGTGTCGACCTCATGCTGGTACCGCTCGCCGAGGGCCCCGTCTTCCACAACGTCGAGTCGCCCGCTGGCCGGGTCCAGACGTGTATCCAGGCCGGCACCCCTCTGCCGGTCCCGCCGCTCCCGGAGTCCTTGATCGCCGCCCGGGGCTGGTCCATCGCACCGGTCGCGGGCGAGGTGCTCGACGACTGGGTCGCGGTGATCCCCGATGATGCCTTCGTCGGAGTCGCCTGGCAGGGCTTCCTCCGGCGCCTCGTGTCGGGTGAGCTGGTCACGCGCAAGCCTCCGGCCCGGTCGCCGTTGCTGCGGCGGGCAGACCTCGTCGGGGCCAGCCACCACGACCTCGATCCCGACACGCCGCTCCACACCCTCTTCCCCCTCCTGTCAACGGGCGCCCATCTGCTGATCACGCAGGGTCACGAGGGTGGCCTGCT
>JAHEXO010000473.1:1910-3108 GCA_023252065.1 Nocardioides sp.
CCGGTCCTGCGCTACCGATCGGCCGAGAGCGACGGCGAGATCGATCCGACCGGCGCGGGCGATACCTTCCTGTCCGCGCTCCTGGCCACCGCGGTGCATCGCAACCTCGGCGGACGCCAGCGTGGTCTCCTCGATCTGCGCGTCGCGGCCGCGGCCGGCTCGCTGGTCGTCGAGGCGCCCGGGTTGGGTGGCGTCCCCGACCGACCCGCCGTCACGCTGCGGATGGTCCGCGAGCGGGTGCGGCGCTTCGTCGAGCCCAGCCGAGCCGACCGGGTGGGGTCGTATCGCGACGGTTCCTGAGCCTCCTCAGCGGTGGCTTCTCGATCGGTCCGATCTGCCGCCTCCGAGGCGTATGGGTGCCACACCGGTCGTGCCCCGGATCACCAGCCGAACCGGCAGGATGATCGGTGGTCCGGGCGATGAGCGCAGCGGCTCGGTGCTGTCGGGCTCACGGCCGGCGATCCGCCCCAGGAGCTGGTCCACGCCCCACCGTCCCATGACCGCCGTCTGCTGGGCGATGGTGGTCAGGGGCGGGTCCAGGTAGGAGGCCAGCGGGATGTCGTCGAAGCCGACCACGCTCACGTCCGTGGGCACGCGGCGGCCCGACGATCGCAGCGCCCGCAGGACGCCGATCGCGGTAAGGTCGTTGTAGCAGACGATGGCGGTCGTCTCGGGCTCGCGCTCCATGAGGAGCCGCCCGGCTGCCTCGCCGCCCGCGACGTGCGCGTCTCCGTCGACCACCACCAGCGGCTGCGCTTCGTCGGCGCCGGCGAGCGCGCCCTCGGCGCCGGCCAGCGCGCCCTCGGCGCCGGCCTGGCGTTCGGAGGAAGCAGCATGCCGCTCCGGACCTCGGACGAGACCCAGGCGACGGTGTCCGAGCCCCACGAGGTGCTCGACCGCGAGGCGGCCGCCCTGGCGGTTGTCGCTCAGGATGGCCGGCAGGCGTCCGCCGCTGTCCGCACAATTGATCAGCACGGCCGGCAGGGCGGTGGCAGCCAGCCAGCGATCGTGTCGCTCGGGGAGGTTGCTTGCGGCGACGATGAGCCCGTCGACGCGACGGCTCGCCAGCAGCTCGAGATAGGCGGCTTCGCGCCCAGGGTCCTCTGCGCCGTTGCCGAGCAGCACGGCGTAGCCAGCCGCATGGGCGGCATCCTCGACGGCGCGAACGAGGTCCTGAAAGAAGGGGTTCTCGATGTCG
>JAHEXO010000474.1 GCA_023252065.1 Nocardioides sp.
TCAGACGAAGTAGGCGTCAAGGTCGTCACCCTCTGGCTGCTGTCGACCGACAACCTCAACCGGCCGCCCGAGCAGCTCGAGGGGCTGCTCGACGTCATCGTCGACGCGGTCGACGCCCTGGCCGAGGAGCGGCGCTGGCGGATCCACCCGGTCGGCGCCCTCGACCTGCTGCCGACCCAGGTGGCGACGCGGCTGAAGGAGGCCGAGGAGGCCACCCGCGACGTCGACGGCCTGCTGGTCAACGTCGCGGTGCCCTACGGCGGCCGCCGCGAGATCGCCGACGCCGTGCGGTCGCTCCTCCACGAGCATGCCGCGCGCGGCACCAGCCTCGAGGAGCTGGCCGACGTCATCGACGTCGACCACATCGCCCAGCACCTCTACACCAAGGGCCAGCCCGACCCCGACCTGGTGATCCGCACCTCCGGCGAGCAGCGGCTCGGCGGCTTCCTGCTGTGGCAGAGCGCCTACAGCGAGTTCTACTTCTGCGAGGCCTACTGGCCCGACTTCCGCAAGGTCGACTTCCTGCGCGCGATCCGGGCCTACGCCATGCGCGAGCGGCGCTACGGCGGCTGACGCCGCCGACTGTTCACCGCCGGTTCAGGCGTGTCGGACGTGATTCGCACCACCCGCGGCGTACGTTCGCGGCATCGGTGAGGAGGGGAAACCTCGCCGAATCGGGAGGCCCGTTCGTGAGCGATCACGGCCAGACAGTGCGACGGGTTCCGCCGCGCGCAGGGGGCCGGCACTCCGGTCTTCGGGTTCCTTCCCGGTCCACCAGCTGAGCCAGCGGGACCGGGCGAGGAGTGCCCGACCGGTCCGTGAGAGGTGTCCGGTGCCGACGCAGAAGAAGCGCTCCCGAACCTTCGTCCTCGACACCAGCGTGCTGCTGTCCGACCCGGGCGCCTTGCGCCGGTTCGAGGAGCACGAGGTGGTCCTGCCTGTGGTGGTGATCACCGAGCTCGAGGCCAAACGGCACCATCCAGAGCTGGGGTTCTTCGCGCGTACGGCGCTGCGGGCGCTCGACGAGCTGCGGGTGACCCACGGCCGTCTCGACGAGGCGGTCCCGATCGGCGACCTGGGCGGCTCGATCCGGGTCGAGCTCAACCACACCGACGCCGCGTCGCTGCCGTCGGGGTTCCGGCTGGGCGACAACGACACCCGGATCCTGGCCGTCGCCCGCAACCTCGCCAACGAGCACTACGACGTCACGCTGGTCTCCAAGGACCTGCCGATGCGGATCAAGGCGTCCGCCGTCGGCCTCCGTGCGGAGGAGTACCACGGCGAGCACCTCGGCGACTCCGACCCCGGCTACAGCGGCATGGCCGAGCTGGAGGTGCCGGCGGCCACCCTCGACGAGCTCTACGACGACGGCTGGACCGACATCGAGTCCGCGCGGGAGCTGCCCTGCCACACCGGCCTGGTCCTGCTCTCCGAGCGCGGTACGGCGCTCGGGCGGGTCGGCGCCGACAAGCACGTCCACCTGGTGCGAGGTGACCGTGAGGCGTTCGGCATCCACGGCCGCTCGGCCGAGCAGCGGATCGCCCTCGAGATGCTGCTCGACCCCGAGGTCGGCATCGTCTCGCTCGGCGGCCGGGCCGGCACCGGGAAATCGGCGATGGCGCTGTGCGCCGGGCTCGAGGCGGTCCTCGAGCGTCGCCAGCACCAGCGGGTCGTCGTCTTCCGGCCGCTGTTCGCGGTCGGCGGCCAGGAGCTCGGCTATCTGCCCGGGTCGGAGTCGGAGAAGATGTCGCCCTGGGGCCAGGCCGTCTTCGACACCCTCGGCGCGATCACCTCCAAGGAGGTCATCGACGAGGTGCTCGACCGCGGCATGCTCGAGGTGCTGCCGCTCACCCACATCCGCGGCCGCTCGCTCCACGACGCGTTCGTCGTGGTCGACGAGGCGCAGTCGCTGGAGCGCAACGTCCTGCTGACCGTGCTCTCCCGGATCGGGGCCAACTCCAAGGTCGTGCTGACCCACGACATCGCGCAGCGCGACAATCTCCGGGTCGGCCGGCACGACGGCGTGGTCGCGGTGGTGGAGAAGCTCAAGGGGCACCCGCTGTTCGCCCACGTCACGCTCACCCGGTCCGAGCGCTCCCCGATCGCCGCCCTGGTCACCGAGATGCTGGAGGACGTCACCCTCTGACCCGGCCCCGGAGTCGGCCCCAACCCGCCCGGAAGTCGGCCTCGGGCCGGCCGCTGCGCTCCGGCGTCGTGATCGTTCCGTGACCAAGCCCACCTCTGCGCTGTGACCCCTGTGGTCTGAGCGTCGGATGTGACCGGTGAGGTGGGACCAAGGTCCTTTTTACGGTTCCTTTTGGTGCGTTCGGTTTGCAGGCCCCAGCGATGTCATGCAAGGTGGTGAGCCAGTCGTCGTCGCCGACCGGTGGGTATCTGTGACCCCCTCGCGGTGGTGCGACTGCACCCGAGTCGTCTACCCCCGAAGATCTCCTGTGCCCCCTTCGCAGTACACGCCCAAGCACCGCGCTGTGCCCGAGCCGAGCCGACCCGTGGCCTTCACCGGCCCACGGCACACCGGCGCGCGCCGGCGGCCCACCGGCAAGGCGGTGCGCTCCTCGATAGCCCTGAGCGGTCTGGCAGCCGCCGCGACCGGAGTCGCGGTCGCCGCCGGAGTCGTGCACGCGCCGCTGCCCGCCTCCGCCGACCTCGCGGGGTCGCTGAGCCCTGCCGCTGCTCCCGCCGCGGCCAGCACTGCCCAGGTGCTCCAGGACCGCGCGCCGATCGTCTCGCGCTCCGGTGACCGGCTCCGCGCCGACCGACGCCAGTCACAGGACCCCGCCAAGGCGGCTGCCCTCGGGCTGAGCTCCGGTCCGGCCGTCAGCGGCCGGGAGAGCCTCTCGGCCCAGGACCCGCAGGCCATCGCGGAGGCCCTGCTCCCGACGTACGGATTCGACAGCTCCCAGATGTCGTGCCTGGTACCCCTGTGGGCGGGCGAGAGCGGCTGGCGCTGGAACGCCGAGAACTCCTCGTCGGGTGCCTACGGCATCCCGCAGTCGCTGCCCGGGTCCAAGATGGCGACGGTGGCCGCCGACTGGCGCACCAACCCGGTCACCCAGATCAAGTGGGGCCTGGAGTACATCAAGG
>JAHEXO010000475.1 GCA_023252065.1 Nocardioides sp.
CGGGCGGTCGTCTGGATCACGCACGAACCGGTCGGGCTCGAGCATGTCGACGAGATCATTCACCTCGCCGCCGGGCTCGGTGCTAGACATACCCCATGACCGACGCTGCCACGCCCATCCGGGTCTTCCTCCTCGATGACCACGAGGTCGTGCGTCAGGGCCTGCGGGCGCTGCTGGAGTCCAGCGGCGACATCGTGGTCGTCGGCGAGTCCGGGCTCGCCCAGGAGGCCGCGGCACGCATCCCCGCGCTGCGCCCCGACGTCGCCGTCCTCGACGCGCGGCTCCCCGACGGCTCGGGCATCGAGGTCTGCCGCGCGGTCCGCGGCGTCGACCCCGCGATCAAGGCACTGATCCTCACCTCGTACGACGACGACGAGGCGCTGTTCGCCGCGATCATGGCCGGCGCGGCCGGCTACGTGCTCAAGGAGATCACCGGCCAGGACCTGATCGGGGCGGTCCACCAGGTGGCGGCCGGCAACTCGCTGATCGACCCGGCGCTGACCGCCCGGGTCCTCGAGCGGGTCCGCAACGGGCCCGGCACGGCACCCGAGCTGGCCGGCCTGACCGAGCAGGAGCTGAAGCTCCTTGCCCTGATCGCCGAGGGCCTCACCAACCGGCAGATCGGCGAGCGGATGTTCCTCGCCGAGAAGACCGTCAAGAACTACGTCTCCAGCATCCTGGCCAAGCTCGGCCTCGAGCGGCGTACGCAGGCCGCCGTGCTCGCCTCCAAGCTGCTCAGCCCCGAGGGCCACGGCTGACCTGGTGCTCCAGGCGCTCAGTCCTCGACGAGCTCCGGCTCCAGTGGTGCGTGCCAGTGGAGCACCAGCCCGTGCGGCCGGGCCGGCGTCAGCTCGAGGTCACCGCCCACCAGGTGGGCGCGGTCCCGCGCGTTGCGCAGCCCGCTCTCGTGCGTCTGTCCGGTGAGCCCGACCCCGTCGTCGAGGACGGTGAGACGGAGGGTGTCCTGGTCGATCACGACCTCGACCTCGACTCGGGTCGCGTGGGCATGGCGGGCGACGTTGGACAGGGCCTCACGGAGCACCGGGAGCAGCTGCTCACGCAGGACGTCGGGAACGACGGTGTCGAGGGGTCCGCTCGTGCGAACGGTCGGTGAGTAGCCGAGGATCGGGACGTACTCCCGCGCCAGGGCCTGGAGGTCGCCGCGCAGGGTCTCGCCGCCCTGGGTCTGGAGCTCGAAGATCGTGGCGCGGATGTCACGGATCGTGTTGTCGACGTCCTCGACGCTCGCGCGGAGGCGCTCGCCGAGCTCCGGTCCTCCGGTGAGGGCCACCGCCTGCAGCTGCATGCCGACCGCGAACAGCCGCTGGATGACCGTGTCGTGCAGGTCGCCCACCGCCAAGGCCCGGTCGAGCGCCAGGGACGCGTGGTCGGCGAAGCTGATCAGCAGCTCGCGCTCGTCCACCTCGCGCAGTCGGGCAGCCTCGGCGTCGAACAGCGCGACGAGGGTGCCCCCCTCGGCGAGGCGGACCCGGAGCGGCACCACGGACGCCACGTAGTCCCCGACCTGGACGTCCACGGAGTCGACCAGCGGACCGTCGCCCAGGGACCGGACGGCCTCGTCGACCAGGCCGAGGGCTCGCTCGACGTCGCGTGGCTCGCAGGCGAGGGCGCGCACCTCGCCGTCCGACCCCGGGCTGACGACAGCGGTGGCCCAGGCGCTGCCGATCCGCCGGGCCGTCGAGCTGATCTGCTCGAGTGCGAGGTCCCACTCCACCGGTGGCTGGAGCGCGTCGGTGAGCACGGCTGACGCCTCGAGCCACTGGCGGCGACGCTCGCTGAGGCCGTACGCGCGGGCGTTCTCGATGACGAGCCCCGCGGCGTTGGCGAGCGCGACGACGAGCTGCTCGTCGCGCTCGGTGAAGTCGCCCCCGCCCTCCTTCTCGGTGAGGTAGAGGTTGCCGAACACCGTGCCGCGGATGTGCACCGGTACGCCGAGGAACGACGTCATCGGCGGGTGGTGCGGCGGGAACCCGTAGGCCGAGGGGTGCCGCGTCAGGTCGTGGAGTCGGAGCGGCCGCGGCTCGGTGATCAGCAGCCCGAGGATGCCGAGACCGTGCGGCAGCTCACCGACCTGCTCGTGCTCGTGGTGGGTGAGCCCGGTCGTGATGAAGTCACCGAGCGTGTCGTCGCGGCCGAGGATTCCGAGCGCGCCGTATCGAGCGCCGGTCAGCGCCGTGGCGGACTCGACGATCCGCGCCAGGACGCTGTGCAGGTCGAGGTCCGACGACAGCGCCATGACGGCGTCGAGCAGCATCTGGCTGGAACCAGGGAGCTCGTCGGGCACGTGGGGTCCTCTACGGGTCGGGGAGTGCGATGGACGCACCCGAGTGGGTCAGTCGGCGTCTCGGAGCCGACGGGGTACGCCGGCGTCGACCGTCGCACCGTGGTCGAGGCGGAGCCTCACGTCGACCAGCTCCGCCCCCTGTGGCGTGGCCACCACCGGGTTGAGGTCGGCCTCGACGAGCTCGGGTACGTCGACGGCCAGCCGGCCGAGCGCCACGATCAGGTCGACCAGGGCCTGCTCGTCGACGGGCTCGCTGCCGCGGTACCCCGCCAGCAACGTCCAGATCCTCAGCGAGCGCAGGGCTCGTGCTGCGTCCTGGGCGGAGACCGGGGCGAGCAGCAGGCGGCGGTCGTCCCAGACCTCCGTGGCGGTGCCGCCCGCGGCCACCATGACCAGCGGGCCGAGACCGGGATCGCGGACCACCCCGAGTGCGACCTCGATCCCGTGCGCCATCGGTTGCACGAGCACCTCGATCTAGGGGTCGCCGGTCTCGGCGGCGAAGTCCTCCACCGCGGACCGGACCTGCTCGAGGTAGGGGAGGTCCGCACGGACCAGCCCACGCTCCGTCTTGTGGACGACGTGCGGATCGGCGATCTTGACCGCCACCGGAAGACCCACCTCTGCGGCGGCGGCAGCGGCACCCGCCGCCCCCCTCGCCACGACGCCGGACGGGGTCACGTCGTACGACGACAGGAGTGTGGCGGCGTCGGACGGTCCGAGCCAGCCGGCCCCGTCGCCCTCGAGATGCTCGTCGACCCAGCGGCGTACGACGGTCAGGCGTGCGCGGTCGGTGCCGGGC
>JAHEXO010000044.1 GCA_023252065.1 Nocardioides sp.
CTGGCCGCCAGGCGATGTCGTCGGCCGTGCCGCCGACCAGCAGCTGCCGACCGGGGTTGGCGGCCAGGGCGTCGACCAGCACCGGCACCTGGAGCAACGGCGTGAGCCAGACGGCGTCGCAGCCGCGCTCGGCCGCCAGCGGCGCGGCGTACGTCGCGAGCGACTTCCCGACCAGCAGGACCCGGCCGGAGTCCGGCAGCACGGCCTCGACCTGGCCACGGACCCAGGCGCCGGCTTCTTCGTCGCTCGCGTGCGCCGGCGGGTCCCACCACACCTGCCGGACCGCCCACCCGTGCTGCAGCAGGGCGGTCTGCGCGAAGAACAGCAGCGGCGCCACCGGTGGGTAGGCACGGCCCGGCACGAGGTACGCCGTCCCGACAGCGGCACCGTCGGGCTCGAACGACGTGGCCTGGACTCCCGGGACTCTCATCCGCCAACCCTGCCACGACGAGGCGCCGGCTCGCGGCGACGACCTCGCGCGCTCGGACGCGCGCCCGCCTTCGCGCTACCACGCCGGCTCCTCGAACCTCGGGCCCGGCTGCGCGCTCAGGGCCGGGCGAAGAAGTTCGGGGGGATCCAGTAGTACATCGAGACCTCCTCGACGTCCCGGCCGGTGCGCGGGGCCTGGATGATCATGCCGTTCCCGACGTAGAGGGCGACGTGGTAGATCGACGACGGGCTGCCGGCGGAGCCCCAGAACACCAGGTCACCGGGTCGCAGCGAGGACTGCGAGATCGCAGTCGACTGGAGGTACTGAGCCGCCGCGTAGTGCGGGAGCGAGATCCCGCCGGCGCGCCAGGCCCCCATGGTCAGGCCCGAGCAGTCCCAGGCGTTCGGACCGGCAGCGGCCCAGACGTAGGGGTCGCCGATCTGGGCGCGAGCGAACGCGATGGCAGCTTTAGCGCCCGACGCCGGAGCCGGGGGGTCCGTCGTCGGGGGCGATGACGGTGGGGTGGTTGGGGTTGGCTCCGGCGTCGGGTCGCTGGTCGGGGTGCCGGTCGTGCCCGAGGTGGAACCGGAGGTGTTGTCCTGCTGAGCCTGAGCCGCCTGCTGGGCGGCCTGGGCTGCCTGTGCACGTGCCCGGCGCCGCGCCTCGCGCAGCGCCGCCTGGCGGGCGGCCTCCTCGGCCGCCTTCCTGATGCCGGTGCGGCGCTGCTGCGCGAGCGCGACGCTCACGTGCTGGAGCCGGGCGAGCCGGTGGATCAGGGTGGTCTTCTGGGTGGCGATCGACTGGGCCGCCGCGTCTGCGGAGGCGGCTGCCGCTTCGGCCTGGTCGCGCGCCTGCTTGGCCCGCGCCGCCAGCGTCGCTGCCTGCGCCCGGGCGGCCTCGGCCTGGTTGCTGGCCACCTTCGCCAGCGTCGAGGAGGCGACGAAGGAGTCGTAGGTGTGGTCCATCGTCGACTGGGCGGTCTGGATCGTCGACAGCTTGCTGACGACCCCGTCGAGACCGTTGCTGTCGGTGACCGCCGACAGCGGGCTCAGCGAGGGACCGAGCTCGTACGACGTGACCACGGTGGCGGCGTAGGCGTCGCGCTGCCTGGTCGCGTCGGCGCCGGCCAGACGTGAGTGGCGGTCGGCGATCCGGGCCGCGCGGCGTGACTGCTGGAGCTGCCAGCGCGCACCGTTGTAGGCCTCCGCGGCCTGCTCGGCGCGCATCGAGGCGGTCTGGAGCTGGAGGTCGGCGGCGGCCAGTGCCGCCTTGATGCCGTTCACGTCGCCGGCCGCGTGGGCCGCGCGATCGCGGGCCGCGTGCACCTGCTCCCTGCTCGGGTACACGTGGTGCCCCCCCGAGGGGGACGCCACGGCCGCCGTGGCGACGCCACCGAGACCCGCGACCAAGGCCAGGGCAAGAGCGGTGACCCCGGCTCGGTGCACGAATCCTCCTGCGTCGAGACGGCCTCCCCCATGGAGGCCGTGTGGCGAGTGTTGCCTCGGGTGACTTCCGCTTCACCCGTGGCAACTCGCAGCACGCTAGTGCGCTTTCGTCACAAAAGGAACAACTTTCACAAATTTCCCAGAAGTAACCGGCGTGTCGACTTGAAAACTACACCGCTGTAACTTCGGCTGACCGATCCTCCGCCGTCGCCGGATGCCGGCGGAACGACTGGTTCGAGACCAGCCCGCCGACGTAGAAGGCGACCATGGCGATCGCGACGCCGGCGATGTCGTCGAAGACGTAGTGCCAGCCGAAGTAGAGAGTGGCGACGGCGGTCATGCAGGCATTGACCCAGAACACGATCTTCAGCCACCGCAAGGTGGTCGTGTACTGGATCATCAGCGCGACCAGCAGCGTGATCGCGACATGCAGGCTGGCGAAGCCGGCGATGGACTGCAGCGACCCGGAGACGTCATTGAGGTAGTAGAGCCGCGTCCACGTGATGGAGCTCATCAGCCGCAGGGCGCCGGTGTCGGGGAGGTCCGCGAACCGGTAGGGGAACGCGATACCAGGCCCCAGCGTCGGGAGCGCATAGTAGGACACCGTTCCCAACGTCCAGGCAATGCATTGCGAGGACGCGAACCAGTAGCCGTGACCGAGGTTGCGCGACCAGATCAGCCACGCCGTGAGGCACAGAGGGACCAGCGGCAGGAACCAGAGGTAGACCCACGAGAGCACCTCGGCGGCCAGGCTGGTGCCGAGGGCCTGGTGCAGGACCGTGCCAGGTGGGTGGCCGAGGAACAGGGCCCGGTCGATCGTGTCGAGCTCGCGGTCGAACTTGTGATTCTTTCCCTCCACGAACGGGAGTTGAGACTTGAGGTTCCGGTAGCTGACGTAGGTGACGTAGAAGCAGAGCAGCCCGGTGAAGACCAAGGTCATCCGAGGTCTGGTCCAGTGCGCGTGGAAGCGGTCGACCCACGCCTGCCGCATCCTCGACGGATGAAGCCGCGAGACCCACAACGTGCGCGGCACCAGGTCGACCAGGAAGGCGATCGACACGAGGAGCGGCAGGCGCAGGAAGGAAGGACCGAGGAAGCCGTCGGGGTCGACCAGCGGGTGTCCGAAGATCAACGAGGCGGCGATCGCCAGCAGCCCCATGCCCACGGCGATGGAGATCATCAGCACATGGGCGCGGCGGAACACGCCGGTCAGTCTAGGGCCGCTGCGAGGCAGCCTGCTCCGGGCCGATGACCGCCGTCCGGGAGGCGTCGACGGCCAGGCGCACCCGGTCGCCGGGCACCAGCCGTCGGTCGAGGGAGGCGATGGCGTCCAGGTCGCCGAGGGCCGTCCGGCACACCAGCCTCACCTGTCCCGGGGTCGTGCGTACGGTCAGGACCTCGGCGTCCAGCGGGCCGTCGTCGGACACGGCCAGGGCCGAGCGCCGTACGGCGACCGCGGGGGCGGGCGGCAGACCCCCCGCCGCCAAGAGGCGGGCGGCGTCTTCTCCCTCGAGCACGCGGGCATAGCCGAGGAAGAGTGCTGTCGGAGCGTCGACAGGGGCACGCCACACCTCGGCGATCGGCCCCGCCTGCACGATCCGCCCGTCCCGCATCAAGGCCAGGTCGTCGGCGACGGTGAATGCCTCCTCGTGGTCGTGGGTGACCATCACCGCGGTGGTGCCGGCCTGGACGAGGATCCGCCGCAGGTCCTCGGCGAGACGCTGTCGCAGCCCGGTGTCGAGCGCGCTGAGCGGTTCGTCGAGCAGGAGCAACCGCGGGTCGGCGGCGAGGGCCCTGGCCAGCGCGACGCGCTGCCGCTCGCCACCGGAGAGCGTGCCGGGCAGCCGGTCGTCGTACCCGCTGAGACCGACCAGGGCGAGCAGGTCGGCGACCCTGCTGCGGGTGCGCTCGCGGCCGGCACGGCGCAACGTGAGCGGGTAGCCGACGTTGCGGGCGACGCTCAGCTGCGGGAAGAGCTGGCCGTCCTGGAACATCAGCGCGAACCCACGCCGGTGGGTGGGCGTGTGGGTGAGGTCGGCGCCGTTCCAGGAGACCTGGCCGGAGGCCTGCTCGAGGCCGGCGACGGCCCGCAGCAGGGTGGACTTGCCCGAGCCCGAGGGGCCGAGCACGGCCAGGACGCGCCCGGCGTCGAGGTCGAGATCGGCTTCGTGCACGGCGGGGACGCCGTCGTAGGAGACCGAGACACGACGTACGGCGAGGGCGGGCATCAGAAGGCACCGACGGACGGGACGCGGAGGCGTTCGACGGCGAGCATCACCAGGGCGGTGGCCAGGCCGAGGACGACGGACGCGGCGAGGGCCATGCCGTAGTTGAGGGCGCCCGGGTGGCCGATCAGCCGGTAGATGACGACCGGCAGGGTCGGCCGGTCGTCGCGGACCAGGAACGACGTCGCGCCGAACTCACCGAGCGAGCACGCGAACGCGAAGCCCGCGGCCGCCAGCAGAGGGCGCCAGATGACCGGGAGGTCGACGACGAGCAGGGTGCGCCACGGAGGCGCGCCGAGGGTGGCGGCCGCCTGGCGGAGCCGGTCGTCGACGCCGCCGAGGACGGGCACCAGGATCCGCACGACCAGTGGCAACGCGACCAGCGCCTGGGCGATCGGGATGAGGAGGGGCGAGTCACGCAGGTCGAGCGGCGGCTTGCCGAGGGTGATCAGGAACCCGAAGCCGAGGGTCACCGCGGAGACGCCGAGCGGCAGCATGAACAGCCCGTCGAGCACGCCGCGCAGGCGACGTTCGGGGCGGGTGCGCGAGCGGCGGGTGACGATCAGGGCGATCGACAGGCCCATCGCCAGCGACATCCAGGTGGCGTCGACGGCGATCCGCACGGAGTTCACCAACGCCGTCGTGACCGGGACGAGCAGCGCCTGGTGGCTGCCCGGGGTCTGGAGGGCGCGGTAGTAGGCCAGGCTCCAGGTGCCGTCGACCCGCAGGCTGGTCACCACGAGGGTGGCGACCGGGGCGGCCACCAGCACCAGCAGGAGCCCGGTGGCGACGACGGCTGGGAGGTCGCCGCGGGTGGGGCGGCGCCGGCGAGCGCGGTCGCGGGCCACCGTCGGGTCCGTCGTACGGCGTGCGCGGGCGGCGCCGAGCAGGAGCGCGGTGACGACGAGCAGCTGCAGGATCGAGAGGGCGGCCGCGCCCTGGAGGTCGAGGAGGTTGGTGGTGAGGAGGTAGATCTGGGTCTCGACGCTCGACCAGCGCAGGCCGCCGAGGGTGAGCACGATGCCGAACGCGGTGGCGCAGAACAGGAAGACGACGGTGGCCGCCGAGACCAGTGCAGGGCGCAGCGCGGGGAGGGTCACGTCACGGAGCACCTGCCACGGGCCGGCGCCGAGGGCGGCGGCCGCCTCGGCGGGGCGCGGGTCGAGTGACTCCCAGGCTCCGCCGACGACGCGGATCACGACAGAGGCGTTGAAGAAGACGAGCCCGGCCACGATCGCGGCGGGGGTGCCGTCGAGGCCGAGGAAGCCCAGCGGCCCGGTGCGGCCGATCAGCTGCTCGAACGCGACCCCGACGACCACGGTGGGGAGCACGAACGGGACGACGAGGAAGGCGCGGAGGGCGGTCCGGCCCGGGAAGTGGAGGCGGTGGAGGACGTAGGCCGCGGGCAGGCCGAGGACCAGGGCGAGCGTCGTACCGGCGGTCGACGACCAGAGCGTGAACCAGACGGCCCGCTGGATCTCCGGGCGCCCGAGCACCTGGAGGACGGCGCCCAGGTCGAGGTGGCCGTCGACGAACAAGCCGCGGCTGAGCATCCCCCAGACGGGCAGCACGAAGAACACCCCCAGCACGGCCAGGGGGATCAGGGCCGACGCGACGAGGCCGGCGACGCGTCTGTTGAGGAGGGCGTTCATCTGCTGACGATGTCGCTCCACTGCTGCAGCCACGTCTCGCGGTGGGCCGTGATCTCGGCCGGGCTGACGTCGTAGGGGTGCTGCGGCTGGACGGCGAACTTCGCCCAGGCCGCGGGCAGCGGCGTGCCCTGCCGGACCGGGAACACGTACATCGCGTCGGGCAGCGCCCGCTGCACCTGCGGGCTGAGCAGGAAGTCGACGAACGCGCGGGCGCCCTCGGGGTTGTGCGCGCCGGTGAGGACTCCGGCGTACTCGATCTGGCGGAAGCAGGTGTCGAGCAGGGCCCGGGTGGTGCTGGTGTCGCTGCCCTTCGCGACGGTGAAGGCCGGGCTCGAGTCGTAGGAGACGACGATCGGGTCGGCGCCGTGGCCTCCGCCCTGGGTGAAGTCGGTCTCGTAGGCCTGCGACCAGCCGTCGGTGACGGTCGCGCCGTTGGCGACGAGCTCCTTCCACCAGGTCTGCCAGCCGTCGCCGTACTTGCCGATGGTGCCGAGCAGGAAGGCCAGCCCGGTCGAGCTGGTGGTGGCGCCCGGGACGGCGAGGAGGTTGCGGTAGGCCGGCTTCACGAGGTCGTCGAGCGACCGCGGGGCGGCCAGGTGGTGGTCGGCGAACCAGCCGGTGTCGATGTTGACGCAGACGTTGCCGTTGTCGATCGGGGCGAGGCGGTGGTCGTCGCCGGGGATCAGGTAGCGGCTCGCGCCCGCCGGCAGCTTCACGTCGTACGGCGCGAAGACGTCGGCGTCGAGTGCACGGGTGGCGAAGGTGTTGTCGACCCCGAACGCGACGTCGCCCGTGGGGTTGCTCTGGGTGAGGACCAGCTTGTTGGTCAGGGTGCCGCCGTCACCGGCGGCGTGGACGACGAGGTGGTAGCCCGACTGCTGGTCGAACTGGCGGATCAGCGCCTTGGGCAGGACGAACGAGTCGTGGGTGACCAGGACGACGTCCTTGGTGCTGGTGTCGTGGGTGTTGTCGGCGCCGACCAGGGAGCAGGCGGCGAGGGCGCTCGCAGTCACCACGGCCGCCACGGCGGAGACCGCGGACCGCGTGAGCGCGCGCAGGCGGAGGTGGGTGGGTGCCATGGAGCTGACTCCCTTCGCCGGTGCTAACCGGATCAGGTTCGGAGGGTCTGCGGCGGCGCCGCACTCTCAGCCCCCTGCGGGGCTCCCCTGTCTTGTGCTCCCACCCTACGCCGCCCCCGTCGCCGGCCGAGGAGGGCGTGACCGCACCGGTCGCCGGTTGAGGAGGGCGTGGACCGCACCGGTCGCCGGTCTCCCGTCGCCGAGGTCGCCGGTTGAGGAGGGGCGTCCTGACGCCCGTCTCGAAACCAGCGACGCCGATCAGCGGGCGAAGGTGACGGGCTCGGCGAGGTGGAGGAGCTTCTCGGGGTTGCGGACGGCGTACATCCCTGTGACCAGACCGCCTTCGACCAGGAACGTCGCGATCGTGTCCACCTCGCCGTCGATGAGGACGCACAGCGCCGGGCCGCCGTTCACCGTGCGCAGCTCGGCCACGGCCCGCGGGTCCGCGACCCCGCTCATGAATCGCATCACCTTGTCGCGGCCGAGGATGGGCCGGAGTGCTGCTCGCTTCTTGCCGCCGCCGTCGGTGACCAGTACGACGTCGGGGGCGAGCACGTCCATCAGGGACTGGATGTCGCCGGTGCCGACCGCGGCGAGGAACCGGTCGACGACTGCCTGGCGCTCGCGCAGGGAGACCTCGATGCGTGGCTGACGGGCCTCGACGTGGTTGCGGGCCCGGTGGGCGATCTGCCGGACCGCGGCGGTGGACTTGTCCACGGCGGCCGCGATGTCGTCGTACGGCAAGTCGAAGACCTCACGCAGCACGAACACCGCCCGCTCCGAGGGAGTCAGGGTCTCGAGCACGTGCAGCATCGCGACCGACACGGCGTCGGCGAGCTCGACGTCCTCGGCGACGTCGGGAGTCGTCAGCAGCGGCTCGGGCAGCCAGGGCCCGACGTAGGTCTCGCGCTGGCGCTTGACGGTCCGGAGCCGGTTGAGCGAGAGCCGGGTGGTGATGCGCACGAGGTAGGCCCGGGCGTCCCGGACCTCGTCGTGGACCACCTCGGCCCACCGCAGCCAGGTCTCCTGGAGGACGTCCTCGGCATCGGCCGCCGAACCGGTCATCTCGTAGGCGACGGTGAACAGCAGGTTGCGGTGCAAGACGAAGGTGTCGGTCGCGCCCGAGCTCATGAGGAGATCCTCCCGCCGCCACCCGGTGCCGTGGCAAGGGGCAGCTCGCAGACGTCGCCGAAACCCTGGCTGGCCAGGCTCGCCGCGCAGTTGAACCGGGAGCGCAGGTTCTCCAGCGCCACCATCTCGGTCAGCTCCACGACCGCCTTGACCCCCAGGTCGCCGATCAGGTCGGCCACCATCTGGTCGGTGACCGTCGGCGGCGTCGCCGTCCTCGCCTCGGTGTACTCGAGCACGCGGCGCTCGCCGGCGGAGAATGCGTCGGCGGCCTGGCCATAGGTGCGTAGGGAGTACGCCGCGACCAGACGCCCGCGGAGCGTGGTGAGGTCGGCCTTCGGGATCCGGAACGTGCTGGGCATCGTGCCCTCCTTGCTCGATCTGGGTGGTCGCTCATGAAGACACCGACCCCTCGGGATCTGTGACACAACTGCCAGGTCAGCGCCCCTGGGCGTGACACAACTGCCAGGTCAACGCCCCTGGGCGTGACACAACTGCCAGGTCAGCGGACGTGGGTGAGCCAGACCCGCCCGCGCTGTCCGTCGTCGGTCAGCAGCAGGGCCTGGTCGAGGTGGGCCGCGACCGTGGCCGCGTGGTCGCCGCTGACGGTGACCGTCGTCGGCATCGGCTGGTCGGCCAGGCCGCGACCGCCGCCGAGGGCCAGGCAGAAGCGGGCGCCGTCGCTGTAGGACGCGAGCACCTGGCCACCGGCGAAGACCAGCCCGGACACGTAGGGCGCGGAGGTGCCGTCCGGGTCGCGCTCTCCGAAGGGCGTCTCGAGTCCCCACGACCCGCGGGCGCGCAGCCACAGCCCGAACCGGTCGTCGAGCACGCCCGCCACCACCGGGCCGATCGCGCTGCCCAGGGACAGGGCCCGGTCGGCGGTGGTGATGGTCCGGCCGCCGGGCAGCGTCTCGCGCGCCCAGCGGCCGGCGCCTGCCGGCGTCCACACCGTGGCATACAGCCGACCCAGGACGTCGGTGCTGGTGCCGACCACCACCCAGCGGCGTCCGTCGAACGCTGCGTCCGCGGCCTGGGTCCGCGTCACCTGCGTGTTCGCCAGCCCGGACACTCCGGCATGCAGCCGGAAGGCCTCACCGGCACGCGACGTCCAGTAGGCGGCTCCGCTGGTCCGGGTGCCGGCGATCAGGAACCCGTCCGGACCACCCACGAGCCGGCTCGCCTGGACCGAGTGGACGCCGCCGTACAGGACGTACGGCGCGCGGACCGCGGCGAGCGACCCGTCGGCGCGCTGCCGCCAGCTCTCCGTGCGCGGCAGGCCGTGAGCGCCGCCCGACTTGGCGCCCAGCGCTGCGAGTCTCTGTCCGCTGCAGGCCACCGAGCCGAGGACCGCGTGGGCTGCGTAGAAGTCCTGGCCCGGATGCAGCACGAGCGGGTGCCACGTCGTGGCGTCGGTGCTCGACCAGACGGCCGGCCGGGTGAGCCCGGTGGCGTCGACGGTCGCTCCGGCCACGACCCAGCGTCCGGCGCACCAGGTGGCGTCCCGAGGCATCGCCCGTGAGCCTGCCGGCGCCGGCAGCTCGGCCGGCGTCCATCGGAGGGTCGGACCCGGCGCTCCGTGGTCGCCGCAGCCGGCCAGGGACGTCACCGCCAGAGCGGCCGCCAGGGCAGCCCCGAGCGCGCGTACGGCGAGCCCCGGCGTCCTCAC
>JAHEXO010000045.1 GCA_023252065.1 Nocardioides sp.
AGGTGGAGAGCCCACCGTCATTGCCAACGCCGAAGGCGCCCGGACGACCCCGTCCGTGGTCGCGTTCGCCAAGTCCGGCGAGGTCCTCGTCGGTGAGGTCGCGAAGCGCCAGGCCGTCACCAACGTCGACCGGACCATCCGCTCGGTGAAGCGTCACATGGGCACCGACTGGTCCCAGAAGATCGACGACAAGGACTTCACCCCCCAGCAGATCAGCGCGTTCGTGCTGCAGAAGCTCAAGCGCGACGCCGAGGCCTACCTCGGTGAGACCGTCACCGACGCGGTGATCACCGTGCCGGCGTACTTCTCCGACGCCCAGCGCCAGGCCACCAAGGAGGCCGGCGAGATCGCCGGCCTGACCGTGAGCCGGATCGTCAACGAGCCGACCGCGGCCGCGCTGGCCTACGGGCTCGACAAGGGCGACGACCAGACCATCTTGGTCTTCGACCTCGGTGGCGGCACGTTCGACGTGTCCCTGCTCGAGATCGGCGAGGGCGTGGTCGAGGTCAAGGCCACCAGTGGTGACAACCACCTCGGTGGTGACGACTGGGACTCCCGCGTCGTGGAGTGGATGGTCAAGAAGTTCAAGGACAACAACGCCGTCGATCTGTCCCAGGACAAGATCGCCATGCAGCGCCTCCAGGAGGCCGCGGAGAAGGCGAAGATCGAGCTCTCGTCGTCCAGCGAGACCACGATCCACCTGCCCTACATCACCCACGGCGAGTCCGGCCCCCTCCACTTCGAGGAGCGCCTGACCCGCTCGGAGTTCCAGAAGCTGACCTCCGACCTGCTCGACCGCACCAAGGCGCCGTTCCAGTCGGTGCTCAAGGACGGCGGCGTCGACGTCAGCAAGATCGACCACGTCGTGATGGTCGGCGGCTCCACCCGGATGCCGGCGGTCACCGAGCTGGTCAAGCAGCTGCTCGGCGGCAAGGAGCCCAACAAGGGCGTCAACCCCGACGAGGTCGTCGCGGTCGGCGCGGCACTCCAGGCCGGCGTGCTCAAGGGCGAGGTCAAGGACGTCCTGCTCCTCGACGTCACCCCGCTCTCGCTCGGCATCGAGACCAAGGGCGGCGTGATGACCACCCTGATCGAGCGCAACACCACGATCCCGACCAAGCGGTCGGAGATCTTCACCACGGCCGACGACAACCAGCCGAGTGTGGAGATCAAGGTCGCCCAGGGCGAGCGCCAGATGTGGGCGCAGAACCAGCCGCTCGGCAACTTCGAGCTCACCGGGCTGCCGCCGGCTCCCCGGGGCATCCCGAAGATCGAGGTCACCTTCGACATCGACGCCAACGGCATCGTCCACGTCTCCGCCAAGGACCAGGCGTCCGGCCGCGAGCAGTAGATGACGATCTCCGGCGGCAGCGCGCTGGGCAAGGACGAGATCGACCGGATGGTCAAGGAGGCCGAGCAGTACGCCGCCGAGGACGCCGCCCGCCGCGAGGCGGTCGAGACGCGCAACCAGGCCGACTCGCTGGTCTACTCCACCGAGAAGTTCCTCACCGACAACACCGACAAGATCCCGGACGACGTCAAGACCGAGGTCCAGGCCGACCTCGACGCCCTCAAGGCGACCCTGGAGAACGCCGAGGCGAGCTCCAGCGAGCTGCAGGCCGGCATCACCAAGCTCGGTGAGTCCAGCCAGAAGATGGGTGCCGCGATGTACGCCGCCGCCGAGGCCGACCAGGCTGCGGCCGGGGGCAGCGACGGCTCGACCGGTGCGGCCGACGATGACGTCGTGGACGCCGAGATCGTCGACGAGCCCGGCGACGAGTCCGGCGACGCGTCCGCCGAGGGCGAGTCGAAGTGACCCAGCGGCGGAAGGGGGAGCCCGACCAGGCTCCCCCTCCGACCGGCTCGTTCGGCGAGGCAGCCGGCGAGATGTCCGACGAGACCGAGGTGGAGGAAACCGTGGCGACCCGTCACGACCAGCCGGTGAGCGAGAGCGACGTGACCGACATCAGCGGCGTAGACAACATGCTCGAGGAGGGCGCTCCGCTGGAGCCGTCCGACCTGGCCAACGGCGACGAGCGGGCGCAGTCCCAGGCCGCTCCAGACGCGCGGGCGGTCGAGCAGGCGCTGACCGAGCGGACGGCCGACCTCCAGCGCCTGCAGGCCGAGTACCTGAACTACAAGCGCCGCGTCGACCGCGACCGTGAGCTGGTGCGCGAGAACGCGACCTACGCCGCGCTCGCGCCCGTGGTCGAGGTGCTCGACACCATCGACCGGGCTCGCGAGCACGGCGATCTCGAGCCCGGCCTCCAGGCGGTCGCCGACCAGCTCGAGCGAGCGGTCAGCAGCGCCGGCCTCGTCAAGTACGGCGAGCCGGGCGACGCCTTCGACCCGCGCCTCCACGAGGCACTGAGCCACATGGGCGAGGATCCGGAGGTGGCGGTCACCACCGCCAAGGTGATCGCCAAGGCCGGCTACCGCATCGGTGACCGCGTCGTCCGCGCGGCCCAGGTGCTCGTGGTCGATCCCGGCGAGGCCTGACCCCGACCGACAGCAACACCGACAGCAACACCGACAGCAACACCGACAGCCACAGCGACGACATCGGAGAGGAGGAGGGCAGATGGCCACCGACAACACCCACATCGACTGGGCGCAGAAGGACTTCTACGCCGAGCTCGGCGTCGGCAAGACCGCGACGCACGACGAGATCAAGAAGTCCTACCGCAAGCTCGCCCGCGCCAACCACCCCGACTCCAACCCCGGTGACACGGCCAAGCACGAGAAGTTCAAGAAGGTCGCCGAGGCCTACGACGTCGTCGGTGACGAGACCAAGCGCAAGCAGTACGACGAGATCCGACAGCTCTACGGCGGTGGCGGCTTCACCACGACCACCACCGGCGGGGCAGGCGGCGGGTTCGACCTCGGCGACCTGCTCCGTGAGCGCAGCGGCGGCTTCGGCGACCTGTTCGGCGACATCTTCGGCCCGCGCGGGAGCGCCCATCGCGGCGCCCGGACCCGCCCGGTGCGTGGCGTCGACGTCGAGTCCACCGCCACCATCGGCTTCGACGATGCGCTGGGTGGCGTCACCATCAGCCTGCGGCTGACCTCCGACTCGGCCTGCCCCGACTGCCACGGCACCGGCGGCAAGCCCGGCACCCAGCCGAAGATCTGCCCCGAGTGCGAGGGCGCAGGCTTCGTGGTCAACTCCACCGGCGGTGGCTTCTCGATGAACGAGACCTGCCCCCGCTGCGGCGGTCGCCAGCTGATCTACGACGAAGCCTGCCCGACCTGCCACGGCTCCGGACGCGGCACCTCCTCGCGCTCCATCCAGGCGCGCATCCCGGCCGGCGTGAAGGACGGGCAGCGGATCCGGCTGCGCGGCAAGGGTGGCGCCGGCGAGAACGGCGGCGCGCCGGGTGACCTGTTCGTCACCGTCAAGGTCACCCCCCACCGGCTCTTCGGCCGCAAGGGCGACCACCTCACCCTCGACGTCCCGGTCTCCTTCGACGAGGCCGCGCTCGGCGCCGAGATCAAGATCCCCACCCTGGGCGGGGCCCCGGTGACGCTCAAGATCCCGGCAGGCACGCCCAACGGCCGCACCTTCCGGGTCCGCGGCAAGGGCGCCACCAAGAAGGACGGCACCAAGGGCGACCTGCTCGCCACGGTGCAGGTGCAGGTGCCGGCCCGGCTCAACGACGCGGCCCGCGACGCGCTCGCCGCCTATCGTGCAGCCGGTGTCGAGAGCACGCTGCGCGCCAACCTCTTTGAGCAGGCGAGCTCGTGATGATGAGCGAGCCCCGGGTCCCCGGCCCCGACGCCGCGGTCTACGTGATCTCGGTGGCCGCCGAGCTCTCCGGCCTGCACCCGCAGACCCTGCGCTCCTACGAGCGGATGGGCCTGATCATGCCGGGGCGCACGGGAGGTGGCGGGCGCCGCTACAGCCACCGCGACATCGAGCTGCTCCGCGAGATCGCGACCCTGACCGCTGGTGGCGTCGGCATCGAGGGCGTACGCCGCATCCTCGAGCTGGAGAACCACGTCACCGCGCTCCAGGCCCGCAACGACGAGCTGGCCACCGAGCTCGCGGCGACCCGCGAGGCCCTGCGTGACGCGGTGACCACGCGACGTACCGAGGACGCCAACCGGCTCCCCGTGCTGCGCCGGCCCGACCCGGAGGCGTCGATCGTCGTCTGGCGTCGCTCCCGCCACTGACCCCACTAGGTTCGCACGGTGGAGACCCTCCAGGACGCCGTGGACGAGGTGGCACGTCGGTCACGCTTCTCGGGGGTGGTCCGCCTCGACCGAGCCGGTGAGACCGAGCTCGTGGCGGCGTATGGCCTCGCGGACCGCGCGCACCGGATCGCCAACACCGTCGACACGCAGTTCGCGACCGCGAGCGGGACCAAGGGTCTGACGGCGCTGGTCGTGCTGGCGCTCGTCGAGCGCGGGACCCTGCGGCTCGGCACCACCGCCCGCTCGCTGCTCGGTGACGACCTGCCGCTGGTCGCCGACGACGTGACCGTCGAGCACCTGCTGGCGCACCGGTCCGGCATCGGCGACTACCTCGCCGAGGACGCCGTCGACGGCGTGCAGGACTACGTCCTGAGCCGGCCGGTCCACGAGCTCACGACGACCGAGCGGTACCTGCCACTGCTCGAGGGGCACCCGACCGTCTCGCCTGCAGGGGAGCGCTTCTCCTACAACAACGGCGGCTACGTCCTGCTGGCCCTGCTGGCGGAGCGGGCCAGTGGCGTGGGCTACCACGAGCTCGTGCGCACGCTGGTGTGCGAGCCGGCCGGCATGGTGGACACCGAGTTCCTGCGCTCCGACGAGCTCCCCGGCCGGGCCGCCCGGGGCTACCTGACCGTCGACGGCCTGCGGACGAACGTGCTGCACCTCCCGGTCCTCGGCGCCGGCGACGGCGGCGCCTACACGACCTCGGCTGACTTCAGCGCCTTCTGGGGCGCCTTCTTCGCGGGACGCATCGTCGGCCCCGCCCTGGTCGCCGAGATGGTGCGCCCACGCAGCGACTGGCCCGAGGAGTCGGAGCGCTACGGCCTCGGCTTCCACCTGCACGCGACCGGAGATGCGGTGTGGCTGGAGGGGTACGACGCGGGCGTCTCGTTCCTGACCCTCCACCGGCCCTCGACCGCGCTCACCTACACCGTCGTCGCCAACTGGTCCGAGGGCGCGTGGCCCCTGATTACCCTCCTCGGCGAGCGGACCGCCACCTGACCGCGATCCCACCGAGGCGCCGGACCGTCAGATGGGCCGCGGAGCCAGCCGTCGCAGGGCGATCCCGAGGAGGATCAGCAGGAGTCCGACCACCGCGGCCATGGCGGAGACGCCGAAGGCCACCACCGAGGTGAACAGGCTGGCCTGCAGGAACGACGCGGTCATCACCGTGTCGCGGTTGGGGTCGCCCTGAGGGAGCTCGGCGTACGTCTTGCCGCCGGCGATGTCCTGGGCGTGCTTGCCGATCGTCATGGCCTGGGAGTACGCCGTGAACGGGCCGTTCACGGCGTGACCGGCGAACATGTCGGCATCGTCGGAGACGGTGATCTTCTGGTCGGACAGGGTCTGCTCGACGGCGATGTAGGCGACGACGCCCGCAACGGTGAAGACCACTCCCGCGACGATCATGATCATGGCGATGACGCGGACGCCTCCCCGGCGCCCACCGGCGTCGGCGTGCGTGCCAGGGCTGGTCGTGGTCGACCCGGCGGTCTCCGCCGGGCTGTCGGGTTGGGTCATGGGGCCCTCCTGAGATGACGGCCCCCGCGTTCCCGGGGACGCGATGCCTCCACGCTCCTCCCGATCCTCGGGGCGCCGCAACCTCCATCGGTGCCGGGGCCCAGGAAATTCACAGAGTTGAGGGGAATCGACTCAACTTCTGGATCGTTGAGCAGGTGAGGGCCACAGTGGCCCCACCACCGACGACACCGACCCACTGCACCACGAGCGTGAAGGAAGAGCATGAGCCAGTTCGGGGCCGAGAAGTTCACGACCCGCAGTCGTGAGGCGATCGAGACCGCCCAGCTCGCCGCGACGACGGCGGGCCACACCCAGACCGAGCCGATCCACCTGCTCGTCGCGCTGCTGCGCGACGCCGACGGTACGGCGCGCCAGCTGGTCGGCACGTGCGGCGCGGACGCCGCATCGCTCGCCGCCCGCGCCGAGGCGGCGCTGCTCGCGCTGCCCAAGGCCACCGGCGCCACCGTCCAGCAGCCGGCCGCCTCGCCCGCCCTGACCCGTGTCCTCGCCGGGGCGCTGGACCTCGCCGCCTCGATGAAGGACGACTACGTCGCCACCGAGCACCTGCTGATCAGCCTGGCGACCGTCGAGTCCGGGGCCCAGCGGCTGCTCACCGAGGCCGGGCTCAGCGCCGACGGGCTGCGCGAGGGGCTGACCGCCGTGCGCGGCAACCGCCGGGTCACGAGTCCCGAGGCGGAGTCGACGTACGAGAGCCTCGAGAAGTACTCCGTCGACCTCACCTCGGCCGCCGAGGACGGCAAGCTCGACCCGGTCATCGGCCGGGACGCCGAGATCCGCCGCGTGATCCAGGTGCTGTCGCGGCGTACCAAGAACAACCCCGTGCTCATCGGCGAGCCCGGCGTCGGCAAGACCGCCGTCGTCGAGGGGCTCGCCCAGCGGATCGTCGCGGGCGACGTACCGGACTCCCTCAAGGGCCGGCGCCTGCTCTCGCTGGACCTCGCGGCGATGGTCGCGGGCGCGAAGTACCGCGGCGAGTTCGAGGAGCGGCTCAAGGCCGTGCTGGAGGAGATCAAGGACTCCGGCGGCCAGGTGATCACGTTCATCGACGAGCTGCACACGGTCGTCGGCGCGGGCGCCGGGGGCGACTCCGCGATGGACGCCGGCAACATGCTGAAGCCGATGCTCGCGCGCGGTGAGCTCCGGATGATCGGCGCGACGACGCTCGACGAGTACCGCGAGCGCATCGAGAAGGACCCCGCGCTCGAACGCCGCTTCCAGCAGGTCTTCGTGGGCGAGCCGAGTGTCGAGGACACGATCCAGATCCTGCGCGGCATCCAGGAGAAGTACGAGGCCCACCACGGCGTGCGGATCACCGACGCCGCGCTGGTCGCCGCCGCCACCTTGAGCGACCGCTACATCACCGGCCGCCAGCTGCCCGACAAGGCGATCGACCTGATCGACGAGGCGGCGTCGCGGCTGCGGATGGAGATCGAGTCGTCGCCGGAGGAGATCGACCAGCTCCGGCGGACCGTCGACCGGCTGAAGATGGAGGAGTTCGCACTCGAGAAGGAGACCGACGCCGCGTCGGCCGACCGCCTCGTCCGGCTCCGCCAGGACCTCGCCGACGCCGAGGAGGAGCTGCGCGGCCTCGAGGCCCGCTGGGAGCGCGAGAAGGCCTCCCTCGAGGGTGAGGGCGAGATCCGCCGGGCCCTCGACCAGCTGCGGATCGAGGCCGACAAGATGCTGCGCGAGGGCAACCTCGAGGGGGCGTCGAAGATCCGCTACGAGTCGATCCCCCAGCTCGAGACGAAGCTCGAGGCGGTCGAGGCCGCCGACACGGTCGACGTCGAGCCGTTGGTGGGCGAGCAGGTCGGGGCCGAGCAGATCGCCGAGGTGGTCGAGGCCTGGACCGGCATCCCGACGGGCAAGCTGCTGCAGGGCGAGACCGCCAAGCTGCTCGAGATGGAGTCGGTGATCGGGCGGCGGCTGATCGGCCAGCACGACGCAGTGCGGGCGGTGAGCGACGCCGTACGCCGGTCGCGGGCGGGCATCTCCGACCCCAACCGGCCGGCGGGCTCCTTCTTGTTCCTCGGCCCGACCGGCACCGGCAAGACCGAGCTGGCGAGGGCGCTGGCGGAGTTCCTGTTCGACGACGAGCGGGCGATGATCCGCATCGACATGAGCGAGTACTCCGAGAAGCACACCGTCGCGCGGCTCGTCGGTGCGCCTCCGGGCTACGTGGGCTACGACGAGGGCGGCCAGCTCACCGAGGCGGTGCGCCGGCGTCCCTACTCCGTGGTGCTTCTCGACGAGGTCGAGAAGGCGCACTCGGAGGTCTTCGACATCCTGCTGCAGGTGCTCGACGACGGGCGGCTGACCGACGGCCAGGGCCGGACCGTCGACTTCCGTAACACCCTGCTGATCCTGACCTCCAACCTCGGCTCCCACTTCCTGGTCGACCCGACGCTCGACCCGGACGCCAAGCGCAGCTCGGTGCTGTCGGTGGTGCGGGCGTCGTTCAAGCCCGAGTTCCTCAACCGACTCGACGAGATCGTGGTCTTCGATGCGCTGTCGCGCGACGAGCTCGCCCACATCGTCGACCTGCAGCTGGCACTGCTCGAGAAGCGGTTGGCGGTCCGCCGGATCACCATCCACGTCTCCGACGACGCACGCGCCTGGCTGGCCGAGACCGGCTACGACCCGGCGTACGGCGCCCGCCCGCTGCGCCGCTTGATCCAGACCGCCATCGGCGACCCGCTGGCGCGGCTCCTGATCGGCGGCGAGATCAGCGACGGTGGCACGGTGTCGGTGGACGTCAAGGACGGCGAGCTGGTCCTCCAGGCGGCGTGAGCGGGCCGGGTGGTTTCGAGACGGGCGTCGCGACGCCCTGCTCAACCACCGACCCGCCCGGGCTGTTGCCGCTGGTTGAGGAGGCGCGCCAGCGCCGTCTCGAAACCACGCGGCGCGCCGATCACTCCTCGGTGGACTCCGACCACAGGTTGATGCCGGACTCCACGGCGTACTGGTCGATCTCGGCGAGCTCTTCTGAGCTCAGCGCCGGGAAGTCGAGCGCGTCGAGGTTGGTGTCGAGCTGCTCGACGCTGGAGGCCCCGATGACCACGGAGGTGACCCGCGCATCACGCAGCGACCACTGGAGTGCGAGCTGGGCGAGCTTCTGCCCGCGACGCTGCGCGATCTCGTTGAGCGCCCGCACCCGCCGCAGCACGTCGTCGTCCAGCCCGGTGAGCGAGGAGTCGTCGCGCGCGGCCCGCGAGTCCGCCGGCACGCCGTCGAGGTAGCGGTCGGTGAGCAGCCCCTGCGCCAGCGCGGAGAACACGATGCACCCCATGCCCTGCTCCTCGAGCTCGTCGAGCAGCCCGCCTTCGATCCAGCGGTTGAGCATGGAGTACGACGGCTGGTGGATCAGCAGCGGCGTCCCGAGGTCGCGGGCGATCCGGGCTGCCTCGCGCGTCCTGTCCGGAGAGTACGACGAGATGCCGGCGTAGAGCGCGCGCCCCGACCGTACGGCCATGTCGAGCGCCCCCATCGTCTCCTCGAGCGGGGTGTCGGGGTCGAAACGGTGGCTGTAGAAGATGTCGACGTAGTCCAGCCCCATGCGTGCCAGCGACTGGTCGAGGGACGCCAGCAGGTACTTGCGAGACCCGCCACCCTGGCCGTAGGGCCCCGGCCACATGTCGTAGCCCGCCTTGGTGGAGATCACCAGCTCGTCGCGGTACGGCGCGAAGTCCTCGCGCATCCAGCGTCCGAAGTTCTCCTCCGCCCGGCCGTACGGCGGCCCGTAGTTGTTGGCCAGGTCGAAGTGGGTCACCCCACGGTCGAACGCCCGGCGCAGGATCGCGCGCTGGGTGTCGTCGGGCCGGTCGTCCCCGAAGTTCTGCCACAGCCCCAGCGACAGCGGCGGGAGCTGCAGGCCGCTGCGCCCGGTGTGG
>JAHEXO010000476.1 GCA_023252065.1 Nocardioides sp.
CCATCAGGTCGACGGCCCAGATCATGCGCGGCGGGACCTGCGGCACTGGCATGGCCTCAGCCTGCCAGATCCACACCCGGACTGGCCGCTAGGTTGGCCCCGTGACGGTCAAGGTCGGTGTGCTGGGCGCCCGGGGACGGGTCGGCTCGGAGGTGTGCCGCGCCGTGGAGGAGGCCCCGGACACGACGCTGGTGGCGCGTGTCGACGTCGGTGACGACCTCGAGGCGCTCACGGCGGCCGACGTGGTCGTCGACTTCACCCACCCCGACGTCGTGATGGACAACCTGCGCTGGTGCATCGCCCACGGGGTGCACTGCGTGGTCGGCACCACCGGCTTCGACAACGGGCGGCTCGACGAGCTGCGTACGGCGCTGGGTGAGGCGCCGACGGTCGGCATCCTCGTGGCCCCCAACTTCTCCATCGGCGCGGTACTGATGATGCGGTTCGCGGCGGCGGCCGCGCCGTTCTACGAGTCGGTCGAGATCGTCGAGCTCCACCACCCCGACAAGGCCGACGCGCCCAGCGGCACCTCCCGCCGTACGGCGGAGCTGGTCGCGGCAGCGCGACGCGAGGCCGGTCTCGGGCCGGTGCCCGACGCGACCTCCACCGGTCTCGAGGGTGCGCGGGGCGCCGACGTCGACGGCATCCACGTGCACGCGGTCCGGGCCCGCGGCCTGGTCGCCCACCAGGAGGTCCTGCTCGGCGGGCCGGGGGAGACCCTCACCATCCGGCACGACTCGATGGACCGCGCGTCGTTCACTCCCGGAGTCCTGGCCGCGGTCCGGGTGATCGCCGACCGCCCCGGGCTCACCGTCGGGCTCGAGCAGGTCCTCGAGCTCGACTGAGCACGTGCCGACGCGGCGTAGCCACGGCGGGACGGGCGCAAGGAGCGCCGCGGCCCGCTTGCGGGTGAGGCCGGCCCTCCCGCCTCACCAGCCGGGGAAGAACACCCGGAGCAGCGCGGCGGTGAGCGCCGCGGCCAAGACCACCACGAGGAACGGCGCTCGCAGCAGCAGCGCCACGACGGCCACGGCGAGGCCGGCGGCTCGCGCGTCGATCGTCAGGTGGTGGCCGGTGGAGAAGACCTGCACCCCGACCAGCGCGGACAGCAGCGCGACCGGGATCAGGTCGGCGATCCGCTCGACGAGCGGCCGTTCGAGCACCTTGCCCGGGATGGACAGGCCGGCCAGCTTGAGCAGGTAGCAACCGATGCCGGCGCCGATGATCGCCGCCCAGATCACGGGATCTCCGTCTCGTCGACCGCGGTGCGCGTGAGCACACCGGCCAGGAGGGCGACACCGCCAGCGACCAGGACGGGCACGCCGGCCGCCGTGAACGGCACGGCACCGAGCGCCACCGCCGCCGCACACAGCGCGACCACCCGGTTGTAGCGGTCAGCCAGTCTGGGCCAGAGCAGCGCGAGGAAGGCGGCTCCGACGGCGGCGTCGAGCCCGTAGGTGCTGGGGTCGCCGATCAGGTTCCCGGCGATCGCGCCCAGGAGCGTGAACAGGTTCCAGAACACGAAGACCGCAAGGCCGGTGCTGAGGAAGCCGATGCGAGCGGCGGTCCGCGACCCGCGCGTGATCGACATCGCGGTCGACTCGTCGAGGACGATCTGCGACACGACCGGCCGGCGCCACCGATCGAAACCCAGCAGCGGCGCGAGCTTCAGGCCGTAGAGCATGTTGCGGGTCCCGAGCAGGAGAGCGGTCACCGCCCCGCTGAGGGGTGCGCCCCCGGCCGCCACGACGCCGACGAACGCGAACTGCGAGGCGCCGGTGAACATCACCAGCGACAGCACGCAGGTCTGCAGCACCGACAGCCCCGCCGCGACGGAGAGGGCGCCGAACGAGACGGCGTACAGACCAGAGGCCAGGCCCACCGCGAGCCCGTCCCGGACGATCGCCCGCCGCTCGGCAGGGGTCGGTTCGCTCACGAGAGCGACGTGTGCAGGCGCACCTGCTTGACCTGGGTGGCTCCACTCCCGTCGAGGTCGAGGGTGCGATGGGCGCCGTCGGGTGCCCAGCCGGCGTCGGTGAGGAAGGTGCGGGTGGCGTCGTCGTCGGCCACCAGCCAGATCACCGCCCGGGTGAACCGGTCCGCCACCATCGTGTCGACCGCGGCCTGCACGAGCCGCGAGCCGTGGCCCTTGCCCTGCTCGCCCTGGTCGACCGTCAGCTCCATCACCTCGCCGTCGTTGACCGGGTCGCAGTCGGGGTCGGTGGCCGGCGTGGTGATCGCGAAGCCGACCACGCGGTTGCGCTCGAGGGCGACCAGCGCGCGGTGTCGCGCGTCGGCCGGGTGGGTGAGGGCGTCTCGCCACAGCTGGGCGAAGTCGGCGGGCCGCAGGTCGCCCGCTGCCGGCAGCAGCCCGGCGTACGACGTGGCCCAGGCGCGGGCCTGGATATCCGCGATGGCCTCGGCGTCGTCGGCCCAGGCGACCCGGACCGAGACGTCACCGGTGGGCAACGAGGGGCTGCTCATGCGCCCATCCTCGCAGCCCGAAGCGTGTTACACCGCAGCGGCAGAGATGCCGAGAGGTGTCACAAGCGGTGGTAGCGTCGGGCGGGTGTACGGCAACGACTTCGGGACCGACCAGCCGGCTGAGGCGGACACGCACCACGACGAGCAGGCCTTCGCGGCCCTCCTCGCCGACGAGGGTCGCGTCGAGCCTCGCGACGACATGCCCGAGGCCTACCGGAAGTCCCTGGTCCGCCAGATCGCCCAGCACGCCCACTCCGAGATCATCGGGATGCAGCCCGAGGGCAACTGGATCAGCCGCGCTCCCAGCCTGCGCCGCAAGGCGATCCTGATGGCCAAGGTGCAGGACGAGGCGGGCCACGGTCTCTACCTCTACGCCGCCGCCGAGACCCTGGGCGTCGACCGCGCCGACCTGGTCGACCAGCTCCACAGCGGCCGCCAGAAGTACTCCTCGATCTTCAACTACCCGACCCTGACCTGGGCCGACGTGGGGGCGATCGGCTGGCTGGTCGACGGCGCCGCGATCACCAACCAGGTGCCCCTGTGCCGGTGCTCCTACGGCCCTTACGCCCGCGCGATGGTGCGCGTGTGCAAGGAGGA
>JAHEXO010000477.1 GCA_023252065.1 Nocardioides sp.
CCTTCGGCGTGGTCAAGGCACCGGGCCGCAAGCCCGGCCAGGACATCGGCCTCGAGGGCCTGTTCTACCCGACCTACGCGCTGGTCAACGGCAACCCGATCAACGTGATGGGCGACGACCGCAACCCGACCATCTCGATGCTCGCCTACCGCGGCGACCTCGGCCTCGACTCCGGCGTCCCGCAGTCGGTCTACGAGCTCGACAAGGCGCACATGCAGCGGCTGAACAAGCCCGACGGGAAGATGTTCCGCGTCGACCTCCAGCCCGGCCAGACCATCTCGCTGCCCGAGGGCGCCGGGTCGGTGACGTTCACCGGCGTCAAGCACTGGACCCGGCTCCAGATCAGCCGCACCCCCGACGTGTGGCTCACCCTGCTCGGCGTGGTGCTGGCCCTGGTCGGCTTGCTCGGGTCGCTGTTCATCCGACCGCGGCGCGTCTGGGTCCGCGCCCGCCGCGAGGACGGCACGACCCTGGTCGAGGTCGCCGCACTGGACCGCTCCGGCGGCGGTGACCTGGCCCCCGTACTCTCGTCGGTGGTGGACGCACTCCAGCCCGGCGCCACCGAGAAGCAGGAGGAGCCCGCATGACCGGCCTGTCCGATCTCCAGTGGGAGCACCTGAGCAACTACGCCATCGCCACCGCGGGGGTGTTCTACTTCCTCGCCCTGCTGGCGCACCTGGTCGAGTGGAGCGCCCTGCGCACCGTGCCGGTGCGAGCCGCGAAGCCGGTGGCCGCGGGCGTGGCGGCGGGCGCGGCCGGCTCGGCGGGCTCTGTGGGCACGACCGCCGCGACTGACGCCGCCGCGGTCGCGCTCCCCGCGAGCGACGAGGGCACGTCGTACCGGGTCGAGATGTTCGGCCGGCTCGCGCTGATGATCACCTGGTTGGCGGTCGCCGCCCAGTTCGTCGGCCTGGTGGGCCGAGGCATGGCCGCCGACCCCAACCGGGTGCCCTGGGGCAACATGTACGAGTTCACGATCACGGGTTCGTTCGTGGTCGCGCTCGGCTACCTGCTCCTGCGGCGCCGCTACGGTCTCGACTGGATGGGCCCGATCGTCACGGCGCTCGAGCTCGTGCTGCTGATGATCGCGGTGCTCTGGCTCTACGACCCGATCGCACCGCTGACCGAGGCGCTGCTGTCGCCGTGGCTGGTGATCCACGTGCTGTCCGCGATCGTCGCGACCGGTGCGTTCACCCTGGCCGGGATCACCTCGGCGCTCTACCTGGTCAAGGCGCGCGCGGAGAAGCGCGGCACCACCTCCGACCGGGGGTACGTCGCGCGGCTGCCCGCGCCGGCCACGCTCGACCGGGTCTCCTACCGGATCAACGCCTTCGCGTTCCCGGTCTGGACGTTCGCCGTCCTGATCAGCGGGCCGATCTGGGCCCACCAGGCCTGGTCGTCGTACTGGAACTGGGACCCCAAGGAGGTGTGCGCGTTCATCACCTGGGTGATCTACGCCGCCTACCTGCACGCCCGCGCGACCGCCGGCTGGCGGGGGCGCAACGCCGCGATCCTGGCGCTGGTGGGGGTGGCCAGCCTGTGGTTCAACTTCATCGGGATCAACTACTTCTCGACCACCAGCCAGCACTCCTACGCCAACGGCGCGCCGGCGGCCGAGCTGCGGGTGCGCTGAGCGGCTCGGGCGACGCGGTGGGGCTCAGGCTCAGGCGGGGTCGTCGGGCTTGTCGCGCCGCGACAGCTGGGCCAGGAACTCGTCGTCGTCGTCGGGACCGAGCGGCCGGACGAACTCCTCGTCGCGCGGCGGACGGCGGCGCGGGAAGCCCTCGAGCAGGAAGCGCGCGGCGTAGTAGGAGGCGACCGCCACGATGACGAGCAGCAAGACGAACCTCCACACGCGACCAAGAGTAGGTCGCCGGTGGTCACTGCGGGGGGTGACTCACGATTCGGGTGCCTCCGGGTTGCTGACTACCCTGTGCGCGTGAAGCAGTTCTGGATCTACACCGGCCTGCGGCTGCTGTTCTTCGTGGCCGCGGCGGCCGTGGTGTTCGGGATCTGGCTCGCCGTCGCCGGGACCGCGCCGATCATGTGGGTGCTCGTCGTCGCCCTCGCGGTGAGCGGCGTCGCGTCGTACTTCCTCCTCGGCCGGCAGCGCACCGCGCTCGCCCACCACGTCGACGAGCGGGCCCGCCGGGCGACCTCGAAGTTCGAGGAGCTCAAGGCCAAGGAAGACGTCGACTGACACCGGGCCCGGCGCCGGGCTGGTGCTACTACTTGCGCCGGTTGAGCTGGCGGTCGACGCGTGACTCCGACTGGCCGAGGACCTTCGCCAGGATCTTGACCCGGAACTTCCACACCACGAACCCGGCGACCACGATCACGAGCAGGATGAGCCACGGCATGCCGACAGCCTAGCCCGGGGCCGGTCCCGGGAGGTCGCTGTC
Organism: Nocardioides sp.; assembly: GCA_023252065.1. The sequence goes on from JAHEXO010000477.1 coordinate 2,403, forward strand.
AACTAACTGGCATACAGACCGGAGTTTCGGCGCCGCCCAGAGTGCGGTCTGTATGCCAGTTAGTAGTGAGCCCGGCCCCGGGTCAGCGGCCCGCAGCCAGCCCGAGGAGCAGCCCCGCGCCGTAGAGCAGCTCGGCGAGGCCGGTCAGCTGGAGGACCGGGATCAGCGCCGGGCCGGCGGCGCCGGTGGCAACCGCGCGCCCGGCCCGGGCGCCGGGCAGGGCGAAGGCCAGTGCCAGGAGCGCCCACCAGGTCGTGGTCACCGCGACGGCGATGGCGGCCAGTACGGCGAGGTCGAGCAGGAGCACGTAGAACGCGCGGGTACGACGGTCGCCGAGCCGGACCGCGAGGGTGATCTTGCCCGCCTCGCGGTCGGTGGGGATGTCACGGAGGTTGTTGGCCACCAGGATCGCGCAGGCGATGGCTCCGATCCCGATCGCCGCGAACAGGGAGGCCAGGGGCCAGGTCTCGGTCTGGACGTACGTCGTGCCGATGACGGCCACCAGGCCGAAGAAGCAGAACACCATCACCTCGCCGAGCCCGAGGTAGCCGTAGGGCCTCGAGCCGCCGGTGTAGAACCACGCGGCCAGCACGCAGAGCAGCCCGACCCCCACCAGCCACCACGCGGTGGTCGCGGCCAGCACCAACCCCGCCGCCGCGGCGACCCCGAAGGA
>JAHEXO010000478.1 GCA_023252065.1 Nocardioides sp.
GCCACGGCGTCGTCGTCGACGACGACGGCGCCGACCCCGAAGACGCTGTTCGGCGCCTTTCCCGGCCCGCAGACCCTCACCGACGGCTCGTCGTGGGCCTCGCGAGAGGCCCTGGTCACCTCGCAGCTCGGCGGCAAGCTCGGCGTCGAGCGTCGCTACATGGGCGGCAACCTGACCCTGCCCGCCATGAGCACGCCCATGATCGACTCATGGGACTTCCCCGTCGCCTCGACCTTGGCAGGACAGAACGACGCCGCCATCGACGCGATCGCGCGCGGGGCCACCAAGCCGCTGTGGCTGGTGCCGTGGCACGAGGTCGACAACAACAAGCTGTCCCCCGCGGACTACATCAAGGTCTTCCGCTACGTCGCCAACCGGGTGCACGCGGTCCACAACCCGCTGGTCAAGATGACCACCATCCTCATGGGCTACCACGTGCGCAACGGCAACCGCACGACGTTCGACAGCTTCTACCCGGGTGACGCCTACGTGGACGCCATCGGGTTCGACGCCTACATCAACCCGGGCGTGCCCGGGATGGACACCCCGGAGAAGGCCTACGCCGAGCCGATCGCGCTGGCCGCCCAGCACCACAAGCCGCTGGTGATCGGTGAGACGTCCCTGTTCTCCGGCTTCACCGACGCGCAGTGGACCGACTTCACCGGCCGCATCATCAAGCTGCTCGACACCCCGGCCACCGCCGCCGTGGCCTGGTTCGAGGCCGACAAGGCCGACGGCGACTGGCTGATGTACCCCGCACACACAGGAGCCATCGCCAAGTGGAGGGCCGTCGCCGGCCGCTAGCCGCAACGCCCGCGCCCTTCAGCGAACACGTCGTTCGCTGAAGGGCACGGGCATCTTCGTCCGGGCATCTTCGGCCGGCCGACCGGGCTCAGCTCGGGCTCAGCTCGGCCTCAGCGCGATGGTCCACATGGCGGTCTTGTCGCTGCTGATGTCGGTGGTGGCGGTCAGGCCACCGTAGGAACCGGCCGCGACCGGCCCACCGGAGTCGGCGAGCAACAGGCTGTAGTTCCCCGAGGTCCCGGTGTCGTACGCCTCGTCCCGCTTGACGACACCTGCAGGCGGGGTCCACGAGGTGGTCCCGGCCGACTTGTCGGTCCACCACGTGACCACGGTGTCACCGGCGCCGACCGTCACGCTCGGCGACGCGTGCTGGGTCCCGCCAGCGTCACCGACGCTGCCGAAGGCGTCGACCGGGTTGGTGGCGGAGACCCCGGAGTACACGCTCAGGCTCAGGATCGCCTTGTTCGTGGAGCCGGCCGTCAACGTCACCTTGCTGCCCGGATCCCCGGCCTGGACGGGCTTGACCCAGGCCGTGGACGCGACCGTCTTGTTGACCAGGGTGGTGCCCACCTGGGTCCAGCCCGCTCCCGGTGACGTCCAGGTCGACGAGGCGTTGTCACTGAAGACCAGCACCATGGTGTCGCCGGCGTGCGCCGACGCAGGCACCGTGACCGACTTCGACGTCTGCGAGCCCGGAGCGGAGTGCGCCGCCCCGACGAACGAGATCGCCGTGGTGGTGGCGACCGTCACCGCCACCTGGTGGGTGACCGAGCTGGTCGCGCCCTTGTCGTCGGTGACGGTGAGCGTGACGTCGTAGGTGCCCGACGCGGTGTAGGGGTGGTTGGGCTTCTGCTGGGCGCTGCTGCCCCCGTCCCCGAAGGTCCAGGCGTACGACGCGATGCTGCCGTCCGGGTCGGAGGAGCCCGAGCCGTCGAAGGAGCAGCTTCCCGAGGTGCAGCTGGACGAGAACGCGGCCGTGGGCTTCTGGTTGCCCGGCGTGGCCGAGAAGAAGAGCGACCGGTTGGTCCAGTCGATCCCTCCCGTGCCAGGTCCGTTCACCAGCGTCGGCGTACCGCTGACCGCTCCGTCTGCGAACGGCACCCGGTAGAGGCTGCGGTCGCTCTTCTTGACGAAGTACAGCCTCCCGCCCGAGGCGAACATGCCGTCGGCGTCGCTGAAGTCCACGCTCGAGGCTGCGGTGAACTCGGTGTTGTCGACGATCCCGCTGTCCGGGGAGAACCATGCCCAGTGCAGCCCCGGGTCGTTGGACAGCGTGAAGTAGAGCCGGCCCGCGTCGTAGAACATGCCCGACACCTGCGGGAGCTGGCTGTAGAGCGTCGGCGAGGCCCCGTCGAACGTGGTGCCGTCGTGGGTGTCCACCCCGTCCCAGTAGGGGTCGTGGTAGGGGTCGACCGTGGTCGAGGTCCCGAAGGTGGAGCCGTTGAACGTGGCCCGGTGCAGGTAGCCGTCACTCGACCCGTAGAAGAGCTGGTTGCCCACCAGGAAGGCCCCGTGGGTCTGGCTCCACGCGATGCCGCTCCCCGACACCTGGGTCGGGCTGCCCGCCGTGCTGCCGTCGAAGCCCACGGAGGTCAGCGAGTCCGACGGCGGCGGCGGCGCCGCGACGTCCTTGTTGACGATCTCGATGCCGTCGACCAACGGGTTCTCCACCTCGTGCGAGAACGAGATCTGGATGTCCCCGCTCGCCGGCACGGTCACCGGGAACGCCTTCATCGTGCCGGTCTGGTCGCCGACGTCCGCGGCGATGTCGTAGTGGTCGAGGACGGTCGAGCCGTTGATGGCCACGTCGAAGACGCGCGAGCCCGCGGTGGAGGTGCCCGAGTAGCGGTTGGCGAAGAAGAGCCGTACCTCCGTGTGCGTGCCGGCCGGGGCCGGGAAGTCCCATGTCATGGGCGGACTGTCGGTGGGGCTCCAGCGCTCGTGGTCGAAGAGGGCCGGTGGCGTGGTCGTCGGCACCGAGGAGCTGACCTTCGCCACCGGTCCCCAGTCCGCTGCGTTGCTCTGGTCGTTGCGGTAGGGGCTGCCCTGGGCGTTGTCGTCCTCGGCCCAGCTCGGGCCGCCGTCCCCGGACTCGAGCTCGGGTCCGCCGGCGTCCACGCGGTAGAGCACGTTGGTCGGACCGTTCGCGGAGAGCCGACCGAGGTACACCGAGCCCGGCAGCTGCCCGGTCTTGGTGGACGCGAGCGTGCCGCCGCCCTGGTAGGGGAAGAACGCGATCTTCATCCGCTTGTACTTGTAGTTGCCGATCC
>JAHEXO010000479.1:0-2206 GCA_023252065.1 Nocardioides sp.
GTGGCCCTCGACCGCTGGACGCCCCTGCCCGTCGACCGACACCGACCCTCGCTGACCGGACGACGGGTCGCCGCGAGCCGGGTCGGCATCGTGGTCACCGGTCACGCCCCTGGGTCCGCCGCCGTCGTCCAGGACCGCTGGGACGGCCTGACCTGGCACCGCCACCAGGGCGCGCCCGCAGCGCACCCTGAGAAGAACCCTCTCCCCGACGGCGTCGCCGCGTCGGGAGCGACGCGCGTGCGGGCAGATGGCCAGTGGCTGGTCGTCTCGAGCGCTCGCGCCTGGATCCGCATCTCGTGAGCGCGCCCACCGAACCTGCCGGGAGCCCGTCGGCGTTCTCAGGGTGAGGAGGGCCGATGGCGATGCTGGACTACGACGAGTTCTACGCAGGGCTGAGGCCCCGCCTCGTGCGCACGGCCTACGCCGTCTGCGGTGACCTCGGCGTCGCCGAGGACGCCGTACAGACCGCGTTCGCGAAGGCCTACCGGAGCTGGCGCCGCATCTCGAGGCTCGACTCACCCGAGGCCTACGTCCGCAAGATGGCGGTCAACGAGGTGCTCAACACCCGGCGTCGCGCCTATGCCCGTCGCGAGGTCGCGAGGGCCGATATGCTCGACGCAGCCGGCGCGGACGCCGGCGACGACGTCCTCGACCGCGACGAGGTGTGGAGCGCGGTCCTGTCGCTGCCACCGCGGCAGCGAGCCGTACTGGCCCTCCGCTACTACGAGGACCTCAGCGAGCAGCAGATCGCCGAGGCGCTGGGCTGCCGGCCGGGGACGGTGAAGTCGCAGGCCTCCGCCGCCCTCGCGACCCTCCGCGCACGGCTCGCCGACCAGACACCAGCAGGAGAGACCCGGTCATGAACCTCGAGGACACCCTCAAGCAGACCTTCGAGTCCCGGCTCGACTCGGTCGTCGTGGACGCCGGCGATCCCGGCGCCGCGCGGCGTACCGGCGCCGCCCTGCGCGTACGCCGCCGCGTCGCCGTCGGTGTGGCAGCTGCGGTGGTGGCGGCGGTGGCGGTCGCCGGCTCCGTGGTCGCGACCGGCCCGCGTGCCGACGAGCCCGCGGGACAGGTCGGCCAGTGGCGCGAGCTCCCGACGCCCTCGCTGTCGCCCCGCGCGTCGTCGATCGTGGTGTGGACGGGGCGTGAGGTGCTGGTGGTCGGTGGCGTGACGAAGGTCTGTCCGCCCAACGCCGACTGCGCCTCGAACCCCGCCGCCGCGCTTCGCGACGGCGCGGCCTACGACCCGGCCACGGACTCGTGGCGCTCCGTCGCCACCGCTCCCGCGCCGATCTCGAGCGACGACGAGTGGGCGGTGGCGGACGGTCGCCTTGTGGTGCGCACGGGAGGACCCGACTGGTACGTCTACGACCCCGCCGGCAACGTGTGGCAGTCGGTGCCCGCCGACGTGCACGGGCAGGGCTACTGGCTCTCGGGCCTCGGGTCGCGCGTCTACACCCCCACCCACCAGGGGGTCGCCTTCCTCGACGTGCGGACCCTGAGGTGGACCCGGCTCCCCCTCGACCCGGTCCGGCCCGCCCTGAGCGACCGCACTGTCACGGCGACGACGGCGGGCGTCGTCGTGACCGGCTACGACTCCACGCAGCCGCATGATGGCACCAAGCCTTCGCTGGTCATCGCCGACCTCTTTGACGGGACCTCGTGGAAGCGTCTGCCGCCGAGCGACCAGCTGGACAACTCCTTCTCCTGGACAGGTAATCGGATGGTCGACCCGGTGCCGTTCAGCGAGAACGGCGGCCAGGTCAACGGCTGGGGTCGTGACATCCCGATGGGCGGCACCCTCGACCCGGCCGCCGGCACCTGGGGACGGCTCCCCGCGGCCCTGACGGGCGATGCCGACGGTTGGTCTCCCGGGGGCGTTGGCGGTCCGTGGTTCGCAGTCGCCGGGCAGGTCTTCAACGACGACACCGGCCAGGTCGAGACCCTGCCGAAGCCGGAGGGCGGCGCCCCCGACCTCGGCATGAGTGCGGACTGGGCCGACGGCCAGCTCGTCGTGTTCGGCGGCGTCGACACCGCGCAGGGCTACAGCGGCGACGCGCTCACCGCCCGGGCCTGGATCTTCACCCCCTGACTCACAGTCCCATCGCCGCCGTGGCGTCGGCGAGCACGGACGCCGTCACCTCCCTGGCCCGCTCGGACCCGGCGGCGAAGACCGACTCGACGTACGCCGGGTCGGCTGCCA
>JAHEXO010000479.1:2216-3070 GCA_023252065.1 Nocardioides sp.
TCGGCGTAGGACTTCTGCAGGGGCTCGAGCACGGCAACGACGGCATCGGTAACGGCGGCCTTGAGGGCGCCGTACGTCGTGATGCCGTCGGCGGCTCCGCCGCAGGCCTCGAGGATGTCGAGCAGGTTGGTCACGCCCGGCTTGTCATCGCGGGAGGCACGCACCGCGTCCGGCCCGATGTCGGAGTCGGTGACCGCCCGCGCCACCTTGCGGCGTACGACGTCGGGCGGGTCGAGCAGCCGGATCACGCCGGCGTCGACCTCGGCAGACTTCGACATCTTCGCGGTCGGCGTCTGCAGGTCCATCACCCGCGCGCCGACGCTGGGCACGGTCACCTCGGGCACCACGAACACCGGCCCGTAGGTGTGGTTGAACCGGATCGCCAGGTCGCGCGTGAGCTCCACGTGCTGTCGCTGGTCGTCACCGACCGGCACCGCCGACGGCCGGTAGAGCAGGATGTCGGCGGCCATCAGCGCCGGGTAGGTGAACAGCGAGGCCCGGGTCGACGGCACCCCACGGCCCTTCTCCTTGAACTGGATCATCCGGTTCAGCTCGCCGGTGTACGCCGTGCACTCGAGGAGGTAGGCCAGCTCACGGTGGGCCGGCACCCGGCTCTGCCGGAACAAGGTGGCCCGGTCCGGGTCGAGGCCGGCGGCGAGGAAGAGCGTCGCCATCTCGGCGATCGTCGAGCGCAGGACGGCCGGGTCCTGCGGCGTGGTCAGCGCGTGCAGGTCGGACAGGCCGAAGAAGCAGTCGCCGGGCTGCGCCGCCCGGTCCTGCGCCTCGACGAACCGGCGTAGCGCGCCGAGGTGGTTGCCGAGCGTCAGCCGCCCGGTGGGGGTGATGAGGGACAG
>JAHEXO010000480.1 GCA_023252065.1 Nocardioides sp.
GGGACCGGGCCGCAGGGCCGCGGCTTGGTACGGCGCTGGGCGGCGGCCGGCCTGCCGGTGGTGATCGGCAGTCGTTCCGCAGACCGGGCGGCCGAGGTGGCTGCCCCGCTGGCGGCGGCGACGGGCGGCGACGTGCGCGGGCTGGCCAACGAGGACGCGGCCGCCGCGGGCGACGTGGTCGTGGTGGCGGTGCCCTACGACGGGCACGCCGACCTGCTCCGGTCGCTCGCGGACGCACTGGCCGGAAAGGTCGTCGTCGACTGCGTGAACCCGCTCGGCTTCGACAAGCAGGGGGCGTTCGTCCTCGACGTCGTGGAGGGCTCGGCCGCCCAGCAGGCGGCCGCGCTGCTGCCGGACTCGACCGTGGTCGCCGCGTTCCACCACGTGAGCGCGGTGATCCTCGAGGACCCGGAGATCGACACGGTCGACACCGACATCCTGGTGCTCGGCGACGACCGCGAAGCGACCGACCTGGTCGCCGCCCTGGCCGACGTCGTACCCGGCATGCGAGGTGTGTACGGCGGTCGGTTGCGCAACGCCCGCCAGGTCGAGGGCCTGACCGCCAACCTGATCAGCATCAACCGGCGGTACAAGGCCCACGCCGGCGTGCGGGTCACCGACGTCTGAGTCGGACCCGTCGAACTAACTGGCATACAGACCGGCATTCCGGAGGCCCCCCAAGTGCGGTCTGTATGCCAGTTAGTGGTGTGGACGCCGAGAAGCCGGCCGCAGCGTGGGCTGCGACCGGCCTCGGGGTGGTGGCTCAGAGCCAGCTGAGCCGGCGGAGGCGGCGGTGACGACGGCGTACGCCGACCGGCTCCTGGCGGCGGGTGGGGTGGATGCGGTCCTCGATCAGGTAGCGCGCCTGCGCCTCGATGACTGTCTCGTTCATGGTGCTGCTCCTTCTCACTGGTGGTCGATGTGGCCGGTGTGGCCGAGGTGGGTGGATGTCGCGGGCGGTCTCAGACCTGCCGCAGCACGATGTCGCCGCTGACGGTGCGGGCCTGCAGCTCGATGTGGTCCTGACCCTCCTGCGGGGCACCGACACTCTCGAGGTCGGACCGGATCGAGCCGGTCACGGTGTTGATGTCGGCCCAGACCGGGGTCCCGGCCGGGATGCCGATGCGGACGTCGCTGCTCGCGCCCTTGGCGCTGACCTTGCCGCGCCGCGCCGTACCGATGGTCAGGTCGCCGGAGCCGGTGGACAACGAGACGTCGGCGTTGGCGGTGGTGACCTGGAGGTCACCGGAGCCGGTCTTGACGACGGCGCGGGCGTTGCTGGTGCCGACCTCGACGTCGCCGGAGCCGGTCGAGACCTGCAGGTTGCCGAGGCAGGCACCGACGGAGACGTCGCCCGAGCCGCTCTTCACGTTGAGCTCGGCGTGGGCCTCGGAGACCTCCACGTCGCCCGACCCGGTCTCGACCAGCGCGCTGCCCGAGAAGGTGTCGGCCGTGACGTCGCCGGACCCCGTCTTGAGGCGGGCGTCCTTGACCTGGCCGTCGATGGTGATGTCGGCGCTGCCGGTCTTCACCGCGACGGCGCTGTCGGTGGGCAGGTGGACGGTGACGTCGAGGTCGCGGTCCTTGCCGAACCAGCCGCTGCTGTTCTGCTTCGGCCCGATCACGCTGAGCCGGTCGTGCTCGAAGCTGACCTCGACCTCGTCGGCGTCCTGCCCCTCCACGTCGACGACGGTCTCCGTGGTGTCGCCGGCGATGATGCGGACGCGTCCCTTGCCGATCTCGACGTAGAGGGAGATCGGGCCGGTGGTCTCGAACTGGCGGTTCATCGGGTGCCTCCTGGTGGCAAGGTGTGCTGGTCCGCGGGAGCGGCCTGCTGCCGTCCCGGTGGGTGTCTGTGGTGTCTTGAGGATGTGGGTGGTGGCTCAGAGCCAGCCGGTCATGCGCTTGTTGCGCTTCCCTCCGCCGAACGGGTCGTTGCCCCCGAAGAACGGGATGCTCGACAAGTCGACGTCGATGTTTATCGCGCCGTCGCGGGTCGCCATCCGGACGACGTTGACCAGCCAGGTGTTCAGCGACTGGCCGGCGTCGGCCGCGCGCTCCTCGGCCTTGGCCTTCACCGACTCGGGAATGCGGAGGGTGATCCGCGACAGCGAGCCGTCGTCGAGCTCCTCGGGTGCGGGAGGCGGCGGCGGGACCGGCGGGGTGGGCGCCGAGACGTGGACGAGGAAGTCGAGGTCGCGGCCGTTGAGCCGGACGTCGACACCGCCGTTGGGCATCTCGGAGGTGATCTCGGCGGCAGCCTGGGAGACCGCCTCCATGATCGCCAGCCGCGTGCTGGACTCCAGGGCGAACCCGAGCCGCTCGGCGGCCTGGCGGGTCTCCTCCCCGGCGGAGTCGGCGGCGGAGACGAGCGAGGCCCGGAGGCTCTCGACGTACGGCGTGATGTCCATGTACATCAGCATGACATCACCGTGATGTCATGTCAAGCATCATGTGACATCAAATGATGTCAGAACGGCGTCATGCCGCGTCATCGCAGGTCAGAGGCGGTTCACAGGTCGAACAGGGAGCCGCCCTCGCTGAGGTCGACGTCCTTCTTCGGCTCGGCCTCTGGCTCGGCCTCCGGCTCGGGCTCGGCCGCGGCCTCTGCCTCTGCCTCTGCCGCCCGCTCGGGCTCCGGCGAGGCGAGGTCGAACAGCGACCCGCCCTCCGGGATCTCCCCGGGGGCATGGGCCGGGGACGGCGCGGGCTCGGGCGCGGAAGGGCCGAGGTCGAACAGGGACCCGCCGCCGAGGTCGGAAGCCGGTTCGGCCTTCTCCGCCGGGGCGGGGGGCGGGGCGGGCTCGGGCTCCTCGGGGGCGCCGAGGTCGAACAGCGACCCCGTTTCGGCAGCCGGAGGTGCCGCGGGCTCTGGCTCAGGCGAGCCGAGGTCGAACAACGACCCTGCCTCGGCCGCCGGTGGTGCTGCGGGCGCGGGCGCGGGCTCCGGCGCAGGCTCGGGCGAGCCGAGGTCGAACAGGGACGAGCCGCCCGCTGAGGCCGAGGCGGCAGCCTGCGCGGCGGGGCCGACGTCCTCGGTCGCAGTGACGGTCTCGGGGGTCTGGGTG
>JAHEXO010000046.1 GCA_023252065.1 Nocardioides sp.
CGGCGGTCTCGATCACGTCGGGTCCGAGCTGCTTGCGAAGTCGGCTGATGCAACCCTGGAGGTTCTTCGACCAGGAGGGCGGAGGCTCGTCGCCCCAGACGGCGTCGGCGAGCTGGTCCACGGATAGCACGTCTCCGGGATTCATGGCCAGCGCTGCGAGAACGACCCGGTCCCGCGTCCCGAGCCGCGCGCTCCTCTCGTCGATCTCCAGCGGACCCAGGAGTCCGATCCGCATGGCTCGACTGTCCGACTGCTCACCAGCGGCGTCAAGCGCCGAGATACCGAGCGGATACCGGCGAGGGGCCGCTGAGATACCGACCGGGTGGACAACTGACGGCATCGAGGCGGTCCGCCTCACTGATCAAGGAGCACTTCATGAGCACGATCCACCACCCTGTTCAGCACCACACCGGGCTGTACGTCGTCGCCGCGGCGATCGTGCTGGCCGGCCTCCTGGCCGCGCTGGTCGCCGCCGTGTTCTGGCCGTCCGACGCCTCGGACGGGACCCCACCGGCCAAGCAGAGCCAGACCTCGGTCCACCCCTATCGCGGGCCGGCGTTCCGCCAGCTCTGCCTCGAAGGGCGGCCGGGTACCTCCATCGAGCTGGCCCGGAGCGGATGCGTCGGTGCCCGGTGACCGACACGGAGGTGTGGGAGGTCGGGTCCGTGACCTCCCGCACCTCCAACCGGGCCGAGCACGTGCCAGCATGTGCGCCGTGGCCCATTTCACCACCGCCGAGCTGGCGTCCTACCGCGACCGCGAGGTGCCCGACCTGGTCGGCCCGCACCCGAGGCTGGTCCTGGTCGGCATCAACCCGGGGCTCTGGACGGCGGCGGTGCAGACCCACTTCGCCCGCCCGGGCAACCGGTTCTACCCGGCCCTGCTCGAGGCCGGGATCATCGACCACCCGATCAGCCCCTCCGACGGGATGACGGACGCCGACCGGGCGATGCTCACCGCGAGGGGCATCGCGATCACCAACCTGGTACGACGGGCCACGGCGCGCGCCGACGAGCTCAGCCGCGACGAGCTGGTCGCCGGCCGGCAGCGGCTGGTGGAGTTCGTCGAGACCCACCGCCCGCGCGTGGTCGCGGTGCTCGGCATCACGGCGTACCGCTCGGCGTTCGGCCACCCGAAGGCCACCCTCGGCCGACAGCCCGACGATCTGGCCGGCGCCGAGCTCTGGGTGGTGCCCAACCCGAGCGGCCTGAACGCTCACGACAATGTCGCGTCGCTCGCCCGCGCCTACGCCGAGCCGGCCCGGGCCGCCGGGATCCTGCCGGCCCGCGACGGAGTGTCATCACGACGGCCGGCTCCTCAGTCCGCGAGCAGGGCCAGCTCCTCGTCGACGTAGTGGTCGGTCTCGCCGACCGACTCGAGCTCCTGCTGAAGGGACCGCTGGATCTCCAGGGCCTCCTCGCGTCGTCCCAGGTTGCGCAACGACCAGGCGACCATCCAGCGGGCGACCCGGATGGTCGCGGGGTCCCCGATGCGCTCGCGCGCTGCCAGCGCTTCCTCGAAGGTGGCCAGCGCCGAGGTGAAGTCGCCGGCGTCGGCGTAGGTCATCCCGACGTTGTTGAGCAAGGAGGCGTCCCAGTCGCGTGCCCGCTGGTCCGACGAGGCCCGCGCGACGGCGAGGGCCTGCTCGTGGATCGCGGGCTGGTCCTCCGGCGAGGCGACGAGAGCCACCATGTGGAGGGCGTCGACCTGCAGGGCGTCGAGCCCGGCTGCCGACGCGGTCGCGGCAGCCAGCTCGAACAACGGCCGCGCCTCGTCGGGGTGGCCCGACGATCGGAGCACCCGACCGCGCTCGAGCGCGAGGTAGGTCGCCGCCTCCGGATCGTCGGAGCGGAGGCCGTCCAGCACGCGGTTAGCGGCGTCGTACTGCTCCTGGAGGCCGAGGGCGCGGACGTACTGCGTGAGCCAGGACGTGCGCTCGGGCTCGCCGGCCTGCTCCGCCGCGTCGAGGAATCGCTCCCCGGAGGAAGCGGGGTCGTCGAAGTCCCACAAGGGACGCGGGTCGATCATCGGGTCATCGTGGCAGGACGTCAGTAGACGTCAGCGAGGACCATGCCGGCGCCGGCGAGGACCACCTCGACCCGGCGGCGCTCGTGGTCGAGCTCCAGCCCCTCCGCCAGGACCCCGAGCAGGTGGGGGAGCCCGAGTGCCCCACACCCCTCGGCCAGCACGTCGTCGTAGGCGCTCCGGATGGCGCTGATCCGGGCCGCGCTGCGGCCGTCGTCGGCGTGCTGGAGCTGGCGGCCGAGCCGGTGGGCGTCATGCGCGATCGCCTCGATCGGACGGCCGACGGGCTCCGGGCCGGGACGACGGCGACGCAGGGCACGGCGCAGGGTGCGCAGGCCGGGGAGCCCGGGGTCGGAGACGACGCGGTGCACGACGGCGAGCGAGGCCACCGGCCCCGCGAAGAACGCCAGGATCAACACCCACGATCCCATCTGGCGACGTTAGGACGCCGAGGCCACGACGGCAAGGGAGTTCGGGAACAATGGCGCCGTGCCCGACCACCCCGACACGCCGCCGGCGCGCCCGCACCAGCGCTACACCGCGGACGGCCGGCGCATCCGCGAGGTGCTCAGCTACTCCCGGCGCGGCAACCGGTTCACGCCCGCGCAGCAGCAGGCGTGGGACGCACACCACGCGGCCTGGGTGATCCCCGACGAGGCCGTCGACGCCCCGGGCTTCCGGCTGGCCGACTGGTTCGGCAGGGAGGCGCCGCTGATCGTGGAGATCGGCTCGGGCGTCGGGGAGGCGACCGGGGTGCTCGCCGCCGCCCGACCGTCGTACGACGTGCTGGCGCTGGAGGTCTGGCGCCCCGGTGTGGCGGCGTCGCTGGCCGAGGTGGAGGCGGCCGGCGCCGACAACGTGAGGTTCTGCTCGGTCGACGCCGTCTGGGTGCTGAGCCATCTCCTGGAGCCGGGGTCGCTGAGCGAGCTCTGGACCTTCTTCCCCGACCCGTGGCCCAAGACCCGTCACCACAAGCGACGGCTGGTGGACGCCGCGTTCGCCGGCCTCGCGGCCGAGCGGCTCGCCCCCGGCGCGACCTGGCGGCTGGCCACCGACTGGGCCGACTACGCCGAGCAGATGCGCGGGGTGCTGGACGCCGAGCCCGCGCTCGAGGGCGGCGTGGTCGAGCGCTGGGCCGACCGGCCGGTCACCAAGTTCGAGCGCAAGGGGGTCGCGGCGGATCGGCGGATCACCGACCTGGCCTACCGCCGCGTCCGACGGCCGATTCCCTGACAGACTGCGGCCCATGACGCAGCAGCCTCCTCCGCCCTACGGTGCGCCCGGCTACGGCTACTACCCCCAGCCGCCCAAGCACCCGCAGGCCGTGACCGTGCTCGTCCTCGGGATCCTCGGGATCGTGGTCTGCGGGGTGTGTGGCCCGTTCGCGTGGTCGATGGGCACCCGGGTCGAGCGCGAGATGGCCTCGGCCCCGGGTCGGTGGAGCGGCAGCACCGAGGTCACGATCGGCAAGATCCTCGGCATCGTCTCGACCGCCCTGCTGGCCCTCGCCGTCGTCTTCTTCGGGATCTTCATCGTGTTCGGGGTCGTGGCCGGCGTCTCCAGCAGCGGCTAGGCCTCAGCCGACCAGGGCCTCGACCGCCCCGGCGAAGACCTCCGTGTGGCGGTCGACGTCGGCCTCGCTGTGGTGGGGCGAGAACAGCGCCATGTTGTGGAACGGCGTCAGCAGCACGCCGCGGTTGAGCGCCCACAGGTGGAAGAACCCCTCGAGGTCCTCGTCGATGGCCGCCGCCGCGTCAGCACCGTTGCGCGGCGGCGGGCAGAACCAGTACTCCGCCCGGCAGCCCAGCCGCTGCACGTGCCAGGGCAGGTCGTGTTGCTCGATGACCTCGTGCACCCCGGTCGTGAACCGTTCGGCCAGGGGGATCGACACCGCGAAGTCCTCGGCGCGCAGCGCGGTCGAGAGCGCCGCGCGCGAAGCGGCGAGGGAGAGGCCGTTGGCGGTGAGCGTGCCGCCCACCCCGGCCACGTCGATGCCGTGCCCGAGCATCGGGCCGCGGAGGGCGTCGGCCACCTCGGCGCTCATGCCGTACGCCGCGAGCGGGACGCCGCCCGCGATCGGCTTGCCGACGACAAGCAGGTCGGGCTCCAGACCCCAGGCCGCGGTGGCACCACCCGGACCGGCGCACAGGGTGTGGGTCTCGTCGATGACGAGCAGCACACCGTGCCGACGGGTGATCTCACGGACTGCGTCGAGGTAGCCGTCGTCGGGCAGCACGATGCCGATGTTGGTGAGGGCCGGCTCCATCAGCAGGCAGGCGACGTCGCCCTCGGCGAGACGCCGGTCGAGGGCCTCGGCGTCGTTGAACGGCACGACGGCGGTGGTCAGGGCCACGTCGACCGGGGGCCCGAGCAGGTCCGGGCGCGGCACGACGCGGTCGCCGTCCAGCGTCGCGAAGGTCTCGTCGACGGTGCCGTGGTAGCACCACTCCATCACCGCGATCCGCGGTCGCCCGGTCAGGTGTCGGGCGAAGCGGAGCACGAACCGGTTGGCGTCGGTCGCCGTCATCGCGAACTGCCACTGCGGCAGCCCGAAGCGACGGCTGAGCTCCTGGGAGACCCAGATCGCGTCGTCCGACGGCAGCATCGTGGTGATCCCCTGGCCGGCCCGCCGCGCGATCGCCTCGGCCACCGCAGGCAGGGCATGACCGGTCATCGCGCCGGTGTCGCCCAGGCAGAGGTCGACGTACTCCACGCCGTCGACGTCGGTCAGCCGCGCGCCGGAGGCCGACTCGACGAACAGCGGGAAGGACCCCGCCCACCGGGTCATCCACGGCATCGGGACGCCGGCCAGCAGCGAGTCGTGGGCGCGGGCCGAGAGCTCCTGGGAGCGCGGATGCGTCTCGACGAACCGGCGCTCCTCGTCGGCGCGCAGGGACGTCAGGCGGTCACGGTCGATCATGCGCGGCAATCTATCGGCGCTGGAGCAGCCGCGTCCGCAGGGTCTCGTCGCGGTGGAGGCGGGCCAGGTCGCGGTCGCGACGGCCAGCCAGGACCGCGGCCAGGAAGTCCCACGACGTGGTGCCCGGCGGCGGTGGCGGAGCGACGTACGGCGTGAGACGGGTGGCGAGGGCATCGCCCAAGCGCTGGCGGGTGGCGGGGTCGAGCGAGGGGAGGCGGACGAGGTACTGCCGGGCCGCCAGCACCAGGTCGACCGGCGGGGACTGCAGGTCGGCCGACGCGGCCCAGCCCCGCAGCGCCGGCGGCATCGGGGTCGGCGCCGCCAGGCTGAGCTGGGCGCGGTCGCGCACGACGTAGGTGCCGGCCGCGTGGTCGCCGATCCGCTTGCCCTTCGAGCTGAGCATCGAGCTGATCATTGCGGGGCCGCCGAACAGGATGTAGATCTCGACGATCCCGATCAGCGCGCGGACGAACGACTGCTGCCCGGTGACCGTACCGCCGTCGTCGCGCACCACCCGCAGGCCGAACGCGAGCTTGCCGGGCGAGCGGCCGCGGGTGAGCGTCTCGACGGTGGTCGGGTAGACCAGGAACGTCACCACCAGCGCGCAGACCAGTGCGACCTGCTGCAGGGCGGCGTCGGCGTGGGCGCTGACCACGACGGCCAGGAAGACCACCACGAACCCGAGGGCGAGAGTCGCGGCGACATCGAGCAGCCCGGAGGCGAGCCGGCTGAACACCGTGGCCGCCGGCAGGTCGAGGGCGACGGCCTCGCCGGTGACGAGGTCGTCGGGGGTGAGGCTCGCATAGTCGGGAGACGACATCGCGGTCAGCATAGAGTCGGCGCGTGGACCTGGACGCCTACGTCGTCGCGCACCGCGCGGAGTGGGACCGGCTCGACACCCTCACCCGCACCCGGCGCCTCAGCGGCCCGGAGAGCGACGAGCTGGTGGAGCGCTACCAACGGGTCGCCACCCAGCTCTCGGTGATCCGCACCGCCGCGCCCGACGCCGCGGTGATCAGCTACCTCTCGGTGCTCCTGAGCCGGGCGCGCAACCGGGCCGGCTCGTTTCGCGGCGGCACCTGGCACGGTGTCCGCCACTTCCTCGTCGACCGGTTCCCGGCCGCCCTCTACCGCCTGCGCTGGTGGTGGATCGGGACGGCGCTCGCGAGTGCGGCCGTCACGTTCGTGATGATGTGGTGGCTGCTCGACCACCCGGACGTCGAGCAGTCCCTGCTCTCGCCGGCGCAGGTCGACGACCTGGTCAACCACCGGTTCTCCGGCTACTACAGCCAGTACGCCGCGTCCCACTTCGCGCTGCAGGTGTGGACCAACAACGCCTGGGTGACCGCCCTGCTGCTCGCCTTCGGAGCCCTCGGGCTGCCGGTGGTCTACCTGCTGTTCAACAACGTCGCCAACCTGGCGATCATCGGCTCGATCATGACCCGGCACGGGCGCGCGGGGGAGTTCTGGGGGCTGATCCTCCCGCACGGCACCCTCGAGCTGACCGCCGTCTTCGTGGCGGCCGGGGTCGGCCTGCGGCTCTTCTGGTCGTGGGTCGAGCCGGGCGACCTGACCCGCTCACAGTCGTTCGCACGCGAGGGCCGCACCGCCGGCACGGTCGCGCTCGGCCTCGTCGGCGTCCTCGCCGTCAGCGGCTGCCTCGAGGCCTTCGTGACCCCGAGCCCGCTGTCGACCTGGGCCCGGATCGCCATCGGCCTCCTCGCGGAGGCCACCTTCCTGGCCTACGTCTTCGTCCTCGGCCGGCGCGCGGTGCTGCGCGGTGAGACCGGTGACCTCGACGCCGCTTTCCTCGGCGACCGGGTCGCCGGACAGGGCTAGCACCCGATCAGAGCAGGCCCCGGGCCTTGAGGGCGAGGTAGTGGTCGGCGAGGGCGGGTGGGAGGTCCTGCGCCGCGACGTCGAGCACGTCGACGCCGAGCGTCTCTAGCAGGGCCGCCGTGGCGCGCCGGCGGGCGAGGGCCTGCGCGGCGGCTGCGGCGGCGTACACCTCGTCGAGGCCGTCGCGCGCGGCGGCCAGTCGCGAGAGCTCCGGGTCGCGGACCGAGGCGAGCACCACCCGGTGGTGCCTCACGAGCACGGGCAGCGCCGGCAGCAGGCTCTCCTCGACCGCCGAGGGCTCGAGCGGGCTGAGCAGCACGACCAGCGCCCGTTGCCGGCCCAGCGTCTGCACCGCGCCGGCCAGCGCCGTCCAGTCGGCCTCGGCGATCTCCGGCTCCAGCGTGGCGAGGGCGTCCTCCAGCCGGCGCGTGGCGTCGCGGGCGCCGGCGAGCCGGAGCCGCGCCCGCACCCGCCGGTCGCCGGCGACGACGTCCACCCGGTCACCCGCGCGCGCCGCCAGCGTGGTGAGGAGCAGGGCTGCCTCCATCGCCGAGTCGAGCCGCGGTACGTCGTCCACACGGGCCGCCGAGACCCGCGAGGTGTCGAGCACGATGACGACCCGGCGGTCGCGCTCGGGCTGCCAGGTGCGGACGACCACGTCGCGGGTGCGCGCTGAGGCTCGCCAGTCGATCGAGCGCACGTCGTCGCCGCGGACGTACTCGCGCAGCGAGTCGAACTCCGTGCCCTGCCCGCGCACCCGCACAGCAGACCGGCCGTCCAGCTCCCGGAGCCGGGCGAGCCGTGAGGGCAGGTGCTTGCGCGACTCGAACGGCGGCACCGACCGTACGGTGCCGGGCACGTCGCGCGTGGCCTGACGTGCCGCGAGCCCGAGCGGCCCGGCCGTGCGCAGCGTCACCCCCGCTGCTCGCAGCTCACCGCGGCGGACCGGCCGGAGCCAGGTCGTCACCGCCTGCGCCGAGCCCGGCCCGAGCCTCACCCGGTGCCGGTTGTCGCGCGCCCCAGCCGACGGCTGCCAGGCGTCCCGGACCAGGAGGTGCACCCGACGTCGTCCGGTGTTGGTCAGGTCGAGGGTGCTCGGGGCGCCGTGGCCGGCCCGCACCCGCCCCGGCGGGCGTCGTACGACGTCGACGTCGCGGGGCGCGGGCGCGAGGGCCACGTAGACCGCGACGAGCACACAGACCGCGAGCACCCACAGCCACATGGTGGAGAGCTCCGGGCGCAGCACGACCGCCACCACCCCCAGCAGGAGGAGGAGCGGTACGCGTCCGGTGATCGCCACGGGAGCTAGCGCGGCACCGGGACGGAGCCGAGCGCCGAGCCGAGCACGGCGCCGACCTCGACTCCCTCGAGCTCGGCCTCGGGGCGCAACGAGAGCCGGTGCGCCAGCGTGGCCTGGGCCAGCGCCTTCACGTCGTCCGGGGTGACGAAGCCGCGCCCAGACAGCCACGCCCACGCCCGCGCGGTGCGCATCAGGGCGACGGCGCCACGAGGGCTGGCGCCCAGCCCGAGCGACGGCGACTGCCGGGTCGCCCGAGCCACGTCGACGACGTAGGCCGCCACCTCGGACGAGACCTGCACCTCGCGCATGGCGCGCCGAGCGGCCTCGATGTCGGTGGCCGAGGCGACCGCCGTGACCCCTGAGCCGGCGACGTCCTGGGGGTCGAAGCCGGCGGCGTGCCGACGCACGATCTCGAGCTCGGCCTCGCGCTGCGGGACCGGCAGCACCACCTTGAGCAGGAACCGGTCGAGCTGGGCCTCGGGCAGGGGATAGGTGCCTTCGTACTCGACGGGGTTCTGCGTCGCGGCCACCAGGAACGGCTTCGGCAGCGCGTGGGTCACGCCGTCGACGGAGACCGACCCCTCCTCCATCGCCTCGAGCAGGGCCGACTGGGTCTTGGGCGGGGTGCGGTTGATCTCGTCGGCGAGCAGCAGGTTGGTGAAGACCGGGCCCGGCCGGAAGGTCAGCTCGCCGCGTGCGCCCTCGACCACCATCGAGCCGGTGATGTCGCCGGGCATGAGGTCGGGGGTGAACTGCACGCGCCGGGTCTGCACCGACAGCGCTCCCGCCAGGCTGCGCACGAGCAGCGTCTTGGCGACCCCCGGCACGCCCTCCATCAGCACGTGCCCGCCGCAGAGCAGGGCGACGAGGAGACCGGAGACGGCGGCGTCCTGCCCGACGACGGCCTTGGCGACCTCGGCCCGGACGGCAGCCAGCCGCTCACGAACGTCGTCGCCCGCCGCGGCCGGCTCGGTGGTGGGTTCGGTCATCGGTGGGACACCTCTCTGTCGAGCTCGGCCAGGTGCAGCGCCAGGTCGGTCAGGTCACGGTCGTGGGCCGGCGCAGGCGCGTCGGGTCGAAGCAGTGCCTCGACCTCGACGAGCGGCCGGCCGGTGTGGTCGGCCACCGCTGTGGCGACCTGCTCGGGGTCGGCGTGGCGGGGGAGACGGAGTCTCTCGGCCAGGCTCGCCCGGGTGGCGGTCCGCAAGGTGGTGGCGGCATGGCTGCGGTCACCCGAGCGCCGGTAGAGCCGCCCGAGGTTACGCGTCGTCTCGACCGACTTCACCTCGACCGGCAGCGGCTCGCGCGCCAGCGGGCCGAGCCGGCGCGCGCGCCACACGACCAGCCCGAGACCGGCCGCACCCAGCACCCACACCGCCGGGGCCAGCCAGTCGGGGAGCAGGCCGGCCAGCGAGATGCCGTCGCC
>JAHEXO010000481.1 GCA_023252065.1 Nocardioides sp.
CGTCGTGGTCGGCACGCCCCTCGACTTCCGGCTCGGCTACGGCGTGTTCGGCGGCAAGGAGGGGGCGCAGCCCGCACGCGTCGTCCACGTCGCCGACTCCCCCGGCCAGGTCTCCCAGCACGCCGACCTCGCGGCGTCGGTCTCCGGTGACCTCGGCTCGGCGCTCTCCGCTCTCGCTGCGGCCCTCGACCGCTCCGACCGCACCTCGTGGAAGGGCTGGGTCGACGACCTCCAGGCCGCCGTACAGGAGGCCGCGGCGCGCGACGCCCAGCTGCTCGAGGCCGAGGCCGACCCGATCCACCCGGCCCGCATCTACGGCGAGCTCCTGCCGCGCCTCGCCGACGACGCCGTGGTCATCGGCGACGGCGGCGACTTCGTGAGCTTCGCCGGCAAGTACGTCGAGCCCAAGCGTCCCGGCGGCTGGCTCGACCCGGGACCCTACGGGTGCCTCGGCGCCGGCCTCGGGTCGGCGATCGCGGCTCGGCTGGCCCGCCCGTCCTCGCAGGTCGTGCTGCTGCTCGGCGACGGTGCCGCCGGGTTCTCCCTGATGGACGTCGACACCCTCGTCCGCCACGACCTCCCGGTCGTGATGGTGATGGGCAACAACTCCGCGTGGGGCCTGGAGAAGGGCCCGATGCAGATGATCTACGGCTACGACGTGGCCGCCGACCTCGCCGAGCAGACCCGCTACGACGAGGTCGTCCGGGCCCTCGGGGGTGCCGGCGAGACCGTGACCGACCCTCGCCACATCGGGCCCGCGCTCGACCGTGCCTTCGCTGCCAACACGCCCTACCTGGTCAACGTGATCACCGACGTGAACGCCGCCTACCCGCGCGCCACCTTCGGCATCTGAGGCGACTCGGATGAGGACACGACGGGCCCGGCCCGAGGACCTCGCGGCGATCGGTGAGGTCACGGTGGCGGCGTACGCGGAGTTCGAGGGCGACGACACCGAGGACTACGTCCACCACCTCCGCGATGCGGCGACCCGCGACCGGGAGGCCGAGCTGTGGGTGGCCACGCCCGACGACTCCGAGGAGATCCTCGGCACGGTGACGATCTGTCAGCCCGGATCTCCCTGGCGCGAGGTCGCCGGTGAGGGAGAGGGCGAGTTCCGGATGCTGGCGGTCGCGCCGACCTCCCGCGGGGCGGGCGTCGGCGCGGCGTTGCTCGACCTGGTCGTCGAGCACTTCCGCCGCGAAGGGGCCCCGCGCGTGGTGATGTCGACGTTGCCGAGGATGCAGGCGGCCCAGCGGATCTACCAGCGAGCCGGCTTCGCCCGGCTGCCCGAGCGCGACTGGTCTCCGGCGCCCGGGATCGACCTGATCGCATACGGGCTCGAGCTGGGCACGCCGTGAGCCGACCCGTCACCGCCACCCTGACATTCACCGTGGGCGACGACCAGACCGCGCTCGCGGTCGGCTCCGGCAGCCTGCCGGTGCTCGGTACGCCGTACCTCCTCGCCTGGTGCGAAGCGGCGACCTGCGCGGCGATCGAGCCCGCTCTTGCCGCCGGTGAGACCTCGGTCGGCACCCGGGTCGAGCTGGAGCACACCCGGGCCAGCGCGGTCGGCACCGCCGTCGAGGTCATCGCGACGCCGGTCTTCGGCGACGGGCGACTGCACCGGTTCAGCGTGATGGCCCGCGAGGCCGGCGGCGGGCGGGTCGTCGGCACGGGAGAGGTGACCCGGGTCGTGGTCGACGCCGAGCGGTTCCTCGCCAGGCTGTAGCCCGGCAGAGGTGACCTCGTTCACCCGGCCCGGGCAGGAGTGCCCGGTCCACCTCGGACCCCGACCCGGCTGCTGGTGCCGCCCGCCCCTGCCCCCGCGACCCGCCCCGGGCGTCGAATGGAAGCGACTGCGCTCCCGGCGGGGCGTTCTCGTCGAGGACTTCAACAACGGGACGGCCACCGATGTGTCGGTGCGGCCGTGGGTGGTCTGCGCGATCATGCGGTAGTCCGACGTACGGCCGACAGGGCGGCCCGACCTGTCTGAGGAGTGCTGCGTGGGAGGGGTCAGATGACCCCTTCCACGCAGTTCGCTGTCCGGACGCCGATTTCGCCCGGCACCGCGCGCCTGCGAGAATCAGCCATCGCCCGCGCGTGGTCGACGACGCGGGCCCAGGACCAGGAGGACACCATGGGCAAGACCGGACGCAAGCGTCGCGGCCGCAAGAAGAAGGCCGCCAACCACGGCAAGCGCCCCAACGCGTGAGCGCGAGCTGACCTCAGCACAGCAGAGCCCCCGAGCCGGAGACCGGCCGGGGGCTCTTGCGTCTGTGAGCGCTGCGTGCAAGCTCGCAGCTGCGTTCGCTGCGGTGGGTCGCCGGACCCCGTCCGGCGACCCGTCCTCGCTCAGCCCTCGCTGAGGGTGCCCTCGCCGAAGGTGCCCTCGGTGTAGGTCACCTGGATCTGGCGGATCTGCACACGCACCCGCTCGCGCAGCGAGTCGGGTGCGGTCTCGCAGCACGACCGCGCGACCAGGGACTTCACGGTGCGCTGGAGGTCGTAGCTCTGCAGGCAGGGTGAGCACTCGTCGAGATGAGCCTTGACCACGGCCACCTCGCCCGCGTCGAGCTCGTCGTCGAGAAGACAGACGATCCGCTCGAGGAACGCCGCACAGGTCTCGTCGCTGGTCATGACTCCGAACCCCCTCCGGTCTCGTCGTGCCCGACCGCAAGCAGGTCGTGGGCGCGGACGTAGTCCGAGAGCATGTCGCGCAGCTGACGCCGGCCGCGGTGGAGGCGCGACATCACGGTGCCGATCGGCGTACCCATGATCTCGGCGATCTCCTTGTAGGCGAACCCTTCGACGTCGGCGAGGTAGACCGCGAGCCGGAACTCCTCCGGGAGGCGCTGGAGCGCGTCCTTCACCTCAGAGTCGGGGAGGTGCTCGAGGGCCTCGGACTCCGCCGACTTCAGGCCAGAGGAGGTGTGGGACTCGGCGCGCGCGAGCTGCCAGTCCTCGACGTCCTCGGTCATCGCCTGCTGCGGCTGCCGCTGGCGCTTGCGGTAGTTGTTGATGAAGGTGTTGGTCAGGATGCGGTAGAGCCAGGCCTTGAGG
>JAHEXO010000482.1 GCA_023252065.1 Nocardioides sp.
CGCCTCGCGGAACGTGGTCGCCCCGATCGGCGCGATCATGAACTCCTGGATGTCGACGTTGGAGTCGGCGTGCGAGCCACCGTTGAGGATGTTCATCATCGGCACCGGCAGCAGGTGGGCGTTGGGGCCGCCGACGTAGCGGTAGAGCGGGAGGCCGGCAGAGTCGGCCGCAGCCCGGGCGACCGCGAGGGAGACGCCGAGGATCGCGTTGGCGCCGTACTGCGCCTTGTTGGGGGTGCCGTCGGAGTCGATCATCGTCTGGTCGACGAGGCGCTGGTCGTCGGCATCGAGGCCCTCGACGACCGGTCCGAGGCTCTGGACCACGGCGTCGACGGCGTGCTGGACACCCTTGCCGCCGTAGCGCTCGCCTCCGTCACGCAGCTCGACGGCCTCGAAGGCACCGGTCGACGCACCACTGGGGACAGCCGCTCTCGCGAAGGTGCCGTCGTCGAGCACGACCTCGACCTCGACGGTGGGATTGCCTCGCGAGTCGAGGATCTCGCGGGCGCCGACAGCTTCGATGATCGCCATGTTGCTCACACTATCCGCGCGCGTTCGCGCTCCCGCGCAGCCCTCGCGGCGTGGTCCCCCGGATGCCTCGTCGATCACGTTCCGCCGGTGAGGGACCAACGGCCCTTGTCGCCGCTCGCGCCCGCTCGGCCGGCACGGCAGGATCAGCGCATGAACGACAGAGCCGGAGCGGTACGACGGGTGGCGCAGGTCTTCGACGAGGTCGCCGAGGACTACGACCAGAGCGGGGTGTCCTTCTTCGAGCCGATCGCCCAGGGCCTGGTGGAGCTCCTGGACCCGCGGCCCGGGGAGCACCTCGTCGACGTCGGGTGCGGCCGGGGCGCCCTCACCTTCCCCGCAGCTCGGGCGGTCGGCCCCGAGGGCCGGGTCACGGCGGCCGACATCTCCCCCACGATGCTCGACCTCACCCGGCGCGCGGCCGAGGAGGCCGGACTGTCGCAGGTGGAGACCGTCCTCGTGACCCCCGATGCGCTGGGGCTCACCGACGGTCTCGCCGACGTGGTCGCCTCGTCCCTGGTCATCTTCTTCGCCCCGGACCCCGAGGCGACCCTGCACTCCTGGATCAGCCTTCTCACGCAGGACGGTCGGATCGGCATCTCCACCTTCGGCGAGGCCGACGCCACCTGGAAGCGGATCGAAGGGCTCTTCGCCCCCCACCTCCCGCCCGCGCTGCTCGACGCCCGGACCTCCGGCGAGACCGGGCCGTTCGCGTCCGACGAGGGGGTCGCCGGCCTGTTCGCCGCGGCAGGGGCGGCCGACGTCCAGACCGTCCGCCGCCCGCTCGAGGTCCACTTCGACGACGCCGCGGCCTGGCGGCGGTTCAGCATGAGCACTGGCCAGCGGGCGTTCTGGCGATTCGTCCCCGAAGAACGGCGTGAGCCCCTGTTCGAGGAGGCGGCCGCGATCCTGGAGGACGCTCGCACGGACGAGGGGGACATCGTCCTGGTCCAGAACGTCCGCTACACCTTGGGACGCCGGTCGGCCGGGGCCTGAGCTCCGTCGGTCGGCAGTCGCGCCGCGCAGGGGGTCGCACAGCGATGGGTCGGGGTCGGCGCGGGCTGCCTGCGCCGCTCCTCGGCCACGCCTCCACCGAGCACTACGAGGAAGGGGTCAATTGACCCCTTCCTCCCAGAGCACCCGCCACCAGCCCGGGGCCGGCGCCTGCCCGAACCCGACATCCCTGACCTGACCCGACACCCGCACCCGATACCCGCGACCGGACCCGGTCAGCCGGCCACCACGCGGCGAAGCGCGTCGCGCAGCGCCTGCTCCGGATCGACCTCACCGACCCTCGCCTCGGCCACCAGCGCCAGCAACCGGTCGCCGAGGTCGGCGCCGCGGTCCCCGGGGTCGGGCAGGTCACGCGCGACCGCTGGTCGCCTCTCCAGCACCTTCGTCGCCGTCAGCAGCGCCGACAGCCCCGGGCCGATCCCGTGGTAGGGCGAGTCGTCGGCGGTGTCATGGCTCTCGAGCCCGGTGCGCTCGGCCGCCTTGATCTCCTGCCAGCGCTGGTTGACCTCGGCGGCGGAGAGCGTGGTGGCTCCGCCGTCGGGGCCGAAGACGTGAGGGTTGCGGCGGTGCATCTTGTCGGCGATGCCGCGGGCGACGTCGTCGAGGGTGAAGTCACCGGCCTCCTCGGCCACCACCGCATGGAAGTACACCTGCAGCAGCAGGTCGCCGAGCTCCTCGCGCAGGTGGCCGGGATCGCCGAGGTCGATCGCCTCGAGCGCCTCGGCCGCCTCCTCCTGGAGGTAGCGGGCCAGGGAGCGATGGGTCTGCTCGCGTTTCCACGGGCACTCGCGACGCAGCCGCTCCATGTCGGCCCGGAAGGCGAGGAGGGGCTCGGCCGTGCGGTCCCCGTCCGGCGCGCTCCGGCTCATCTCACCCGGCCCGTCAGGTTCCGCGGCAGACCTGCGACGCCGGGAGCGTCGCGGTGTAGGTGGGGTCGGGACCCGACGAGGGGTTGGCCATGCCGAGCGTGGCCAGCGTGCTCACCGGGAACGACGTCTGGTCGCGCTTGAAGGAGACGTTGCCGTTGTCGACGGTGACGCCGAGCGACGGGTCGACCTTGACGTCGTGGTTCTTGAGCCAGTCCTGGGTGGCGACCTGACCGCGCGCGAACGCCTCCTGGACCGTCGGGCTGGCCTGGCCGCTCTCGGCGAGAAGCTTGCGCCCGATCGAGACCTGCACGGTCTTCAGGTAGGGGTCGCCCCCCTCGACCTCGATGCCGGCGTCCCGCGCGGCGGAGGAGGCCTGGGCGAACTGCTTGCGAAGGTTGGCGACGGCCGCGGCGTACTCCGACGACGGCTGTACGTCGTAGGCGGCGGCGAGCTGCTCGCCGAGCAGCCGCTCGGTGAGGTTGGCCGCGACGTTCTGGCGGAAGTAGCGCATCGGCACCCCGGTGGGGGCCTGCGTCTTCAACACCGGCGCGTAGGCCTCGCAGTAGAGCGTGGCGGTCGAGTCGATCTTGTTCATCGACAGGGAGCGGTCTCCGACAACGGCGGCCGCGCCGGGGTTGATCCCCAGCG
>JAHEXO010000483.1 GCA_023252065.1 Nocardioides sp.
ATCGGCCACGGTTTCGCAGGAGTCAGGTATCTCGCAGCGGTCGGCGACATGACAGGCGACGGCTATCCCGACCTGATGGGTCAGCCCGGCACGGGTGTGCTGACGATCTATCCCGGGCGCGGGACGGTCGGTTTCAAGCGCAGCTACCCGGCGTACACGTCGGTCAGCACCGGCGCCCAGATCGGCGTCGGACGCTGGGACGGCGACGGCGCCCCGGACAGCCTGCTCCGCAAGGGTGGCGTCCTGACCCTCCTGCACGGCAACGGGCCCGGCTGGATGAGCCGTCCTACCCGGCTCGGCGTGGACGTCTCGCCCTACGACTGGCTGGTCGGCGTGAGCAACCTGCGCGGCGTGGGACACCCCGACCTGCTCGCGCGGCAGAAGGGGACCGGCCGCCTGTATGCCCTGCCCGGGAGCCCGTCGGGCGTGGGCGCTCGGGTCTACCTCGGCAACGGGCTCGCCGGCTACGACCTGGTCGGCTGACGGATCGACCGGTCGGTCAGCGACCCGTCACCCGCTCGTCGTCGGCGATCCGGTCGCGACGCTCCGGTGAGGCATGCACGACCAGCACCAGCGAGCCTTGCCCGGCCAGCGCCCTCGTGAACGCCGGAAGTCCCTCGGCCGAGGCCGGGTCGGCCTCCGAGAGCACCCGGTCTCCTCGGTCGGTGCCGGCCGCGGCAGCCGCTGCCCACAGCTCGCCGTGCGTGACACCCTCAACCGCAGGGGTGTCGTCGTCGGCGCCGGGCCAGGCGACGTAGGCATCGGGCTGCGACCACACCTCGACCCCGAGGTCGTGCACGTCCGCCGGTACGCCGTCGGGGAACCGTCCGGCCAGGGGCAGCAGCGCGGACCCCACCACGGGCAGCCGGTCGGCCTCCGCGGCCCAGCGCGCCACCCCCTCGGGACCGGTCACGACCGCGTCGTGCGCACCGTCCCGGACGACCTCCAGCCCGACCGTCCACGCCGCCCCGAGCACGACCGTGCCGAGCCAGTGGGGCGGCAGGTCCACCAGGAGCCGGTCACCGGCCTCGAGCTCGAGCTCGTCGGCCAGCAAGGACGACGTCTTTGCGACCCAGTTGGCGTACGTCGTGACCGAGAGCTCGGTGCGCTCGCCCGTCGCGTCGTCGTAGAAGGTGACGAGCGGCCGGCCGGGCTCGGCGGCCAGCAGCCGGGTCAGGACCTGGGCGAACGTCGTCACGCGTCGCCGGCGGGGGCGTCGACGCCGAGCTCGGCGTTGATGCGAGTGCTGGAGTCGGCCTTGTCGAAGCCGCAGATGCCGTAGACCAGGGTGATGTCGTTGCGGGCGGCCGCGGCGACCTCCTCGGCCGGCAGGGCGTCGAGGTCCTTGCGGTCACCGCCGTTGCAGAACTCCAGCTCGGTGTCGGGGTAGTCGGCCCGCACGAGGTCGAGCGAGGCGGTCATGCTCGGGCCGTCCTCGACGGCGACGTCGGCCGCGTCGACGACGCGCAGGGCGCGGACGATGCGCGCTCGGTCGGCCTCGTCCTGGATGACCTTGCCCTTCTTCAACACCTGCTGCAGGTCGTTGTTGACGATGACCACGAGGTAGCCGGTGCGGGCCCGCGCGGCCTCGAAGAGGTCGAGGTGACCCGGGTGCAGCGGGTTGAAGTAGCCGCTCACGATGGAGGCGCGGCGGGGCTGCTCGGACGTGCTCACGGGCCGGGACCCTACATCCCGTTGGGCTCGGGGCTGTCGCTGTAGGGGTACTTGATCGTGAAGGCCTGCACCGCGGCCCCGGACACCTTCGAGCAGTACTGCCAGATCCCCTGCTGCTCGGCCGACCCGGCGGCTGCGCCGGTCGTGCCGCCGACCGACCAGTGGGTGAGCGCGATGTGCTGGCCGTTGGGGAACGGCGTGCCGTCGGAAGCGGTCCACGGCACGGCCTTGAACTTGTGGCGCAGGTCGGTGGTGCCGGAGAACTTGTCGGCAATGGCGCGGACCTGGGTCATCTGGGAGTTGTCCTTGGCGACCGTGTAGTCGTACCAGAGGATCGTGTAGCCGTGCTCCTCGTTGTGCACGAGGGTGCCGAGCGCGGGCCGGTCGGCCGCGGTGTAGAACTTGCGGGCCATCGCGTCGGGGTCGATGTAGTGGGGCCCGAAGGCGGGCGGCGACTCCGGGTAGGCGACGGTCGAGCCGTCGGCGAGGTGTTGCTGGTTGCCGTTGGCCTTCTTGGTCGTCACCGGCCCGCAGACGCCGGCCGGCGCACCGATCGCGGAGAGCGACTTGCCGTCGTACTTCGACTTCTGCAGGGCGTCGTGGATCGGCTGGTAGGCCGCCGCGCCGACGATGAGGAGCGCCACGACGCTGCAGATGACGACGATGGTCATCCCGCGGCGGCGCTCGGCGCGCTTCTGCTCGGCGCGCAACTGCTCGACGACCTTCTGGCGCTCGCTGCGGGCGGTCTTGGACGACTTGGCCATGGTGCTCTCTCTGTTGCTTCCGGGGCTCGGCGGCCTGCGCCGGACGGCTCCGGACCTTGCTCCGGATCTGGGGTGCGGTGAGTCTACGGAGTGCCCGGTCGGAACCGAACCCGGCGGCGCTCACGCGCCGCGACCTCGAACCCGTGGGCCCAGGCCGCCACCTCCGAGGCCCAGAGGGCACGCGGTTCGTCGGACGTCACGCTCACCTCGTCGCCGGACCGGTCGACTGCTGCGTCGCCGCCGTCGACGGCTGGGTCGGCCGGAGCGGTGAGCAGGCCGGTGAGGAGGTCGGCGAGATCGGCGGCGGGCACCGGTGCGCCGTACGCCGCGCGCTGCTCGGGGCGGGCCCCGAGGGCCGCCACCACCGCCTCGCGGCTGCCGAGCCCGAAAAGGTCTCCTCCCTGCTCGCGCAGCAGCGCGGCGGCGCCGGGACCGTCGTCACCGGCCGGGAGCACCAGGTCGGCCCGCCCGCGCAGGACGGTGAACGGCCGGCGGCCGAGCTTGCCCGCGGCCAGCTCGGCCGCCCCCGCGATCTCGTCGGCGACCGCCGGCGCGGTGACCGCGAGCACGTTGCCGTAGGGGTCGGTCCGGCCCGCGTGGTCGTCGAGGACACGGAGTCC
>JAHEXO010000484.1 GCA_023252065.1 Nocardioides sp.
TTCTCCGCGTAGGCGTGGATCCGCTCCCGGTCGGCCGGCCAGCAGCCGACGACCGCCTGCCAGAGGACGTTGCCGAAACCGGGGTCGGGCAACGGCGCGAGATCGAGGAGCCGGTCGAGCGTCGCCGCCCAGAGGTCGGGGCTCTCCGCGAGCACGGTGATCCGCGCGCGTACGTCCTCGCTGCGCTTGGTGTCGTGGGTGGTGGTGGCGGTCAGCGCGTGCGGGCGGGCGCGCTGACGTTCGGCCATCGATGCGTGGAACTCGTCCACGGACACCGAGAACTCGCTGGGGTCGCCGCCGACCTCGTTGAGGGAGAGGAGCCGGCCGAACCGGTAGAACGCGTTGTCCTCCACCCCCTTGGCCATCACGGCGCCACTGGTCTGCTGGAAGCGCAGGGCGGCGGGGTTTGCGGGGTCGCTCAGCACCGGCTCGAGAGCCTCGAGAGCGAGCATCAGGTCCGGCCGCCGACGCCGGGCCTCGGCGAATGCGGCGGTCAGGTCGGCGCGACCCTCGGGCAGATAGGAGCGGTATGTCGGGAAGCACGCGAGCAGCTCGGCGAGGGCGTCGATCACAGCAGCGTCGTTGTGACCGATCTCGCGGGCGAGCCGTGCGATCTCTGCTCCGAACGTCTGGTCGGCGACCGCGCGCTTGCGGTCGTGCACCAGGTCGGCCCAGTCGACCGCCTCGCCGCGTAGCCGTGCCTCCAGGGCGGTCAGCGGCTCTCGTCCGGCCGGGTCGGTGAGCACGCGGTCGATCTCGCCGAGCACGTCGTACCCGGTCGTGCCGGCGGTGGCCCAGGAGGTGGGCAGCACCTCGCCGGGCTCCAGGATCTTCTCGACCACGACGTAGGCGCCGTCGGTGAGGACGCGCAGGGCGTCGAGGTAGGACGCGGGGTCGCGCAGGCCGTCGGGGTGGTCGATGCGCAACCCGTCGACGAGCCCCTCGGCGAACCAGCGCCCGACCTCGGCGTGCGACTCCGCGAACACCCGTGGGTCCTCCACGCGGAGTCCGGCGAGGGTGGTGATGGAGAAGAAGCGGCGGTAGTTCAGCTCTCGGTCGCCCCGGCGCCACGAGACCAGCTCGTAGTGCTGCCGCGCGTGCACCTCGTCGGCGCCGCTGGGTGAGGAAGGCCCTCTGGTTCCTGTCTCGAAACCACCGGTGCCGTCCGCCAGCGGGAGGCGGAGGTCGTGGTAGCACAGCGCGCCGTCCGCGACCGCCAAGTGGGCGATCCGGCCGTCGGGCAGCAGGTCGTCGTCAGCGACGACGGGCAGCAGGATTCGGCCGTCGTTGGCCTCCCAGTCGACGTCGAACGCGTCGGCGTACGCCGAGGCCCGGCCGTGCGACAGGAGGTCCCACCACCAGGGGTTCTCGGTCGGGGTCGCGACGCCCATGTGGTTGGGCACGATGTCGACCAGGACGCCCATCCCGAGCCGGCGGGCCTCGACCGACAGCGCCTCCAGGCCCGCGAGACCACCCCGCGCCGGGTCGACCACGGTAGGGTCGACGACGTCGTAGCCGTGCTCGGAGCCGGGCTCGGCCCGCAGCAGCGGCGACAGGTAGACCCAGTCGACACCGAGGTCGTGCAGGTAGGCGAGGCTGCGCGCCGCCTCGTACAGGTCGAACGTCTCGGTGACCTGCAGGCGGTAGGTGCTGGCCGGGATCCTCACGGGGCAGTGGTACCCAGCGGGCTGCGGACCATGGCCGTCACCGCGTGCCGTTGCTGCGGCTGACCGAGGCGGCGACCGACGCCGAGGCCGAGGCGTCCTGCTGCTCCTCCTGCACGGAGTGCTCCCGCAGCACCAGCACGCTGCGGCCGGCGAGCTTGCCGGTGGCGCCGGCGTTCATCGCGCCACGACGGCGACGGACCTCGCCGGTGTCGATGACGACGTCCCAGGCCTTGGAGTACTCCTCGGGCGGCAGCTTGAGGGTGACCGGGTCGGCGCCGGCGTTGAAGTAGAGGAGGAAGTGGTCGTCGACCACGTCCTGGCCGCGGATGTCGGCGCCCTGGATGCCCTGGCCGTTGAGATACATGCCGAGCGACTGCGCGCCGGGCGCGGTCCAGTCGCCGTCCTCCATCGGCCGGCCGTCGGGGTGCAGCCAGACGATGTCGTTGAGGCGATCGCCCTCGCCCGTGCGGACCGTCGTACCGGTGAAGAAGCGGCGGCGGCGGAACGTCGGGTGGTCGCGCCGGAGCCGGGCCAGCGTCGCGGTGAACTCCACCAGCGGCTCGTCGACGGCGTCCCAGTGCATCCAGGCGATCTCGGAGTCCTGGGCGTAGGTGTTGTTGTTGCCGTTCTGGGTGCGCCCTGCCTCGTCGCCGTGCAGCAGCATCGGCACCCCCTGGCTCAGGAGCAGGGTGGTGATGAAGTTGCGCTGCTGGCGGGCCCGCAGGGCGAGGATCTCGGCGTCGTCGGTCGGGCCCTCGACCCCGCAGTTCCACGAGCGGTTGTGGCTCTCGCCGTCGTTGTTGTCCTCGCCGTTGGCCTCGTTGTGCTTGTCGTTGTAGGACACGAGGTCGCGCAAGGTGAAGCCGTCGTGGGCGGTCACGAAGTTGATGCTGGCGACGGGGCGGCGGCCGGACTGCTCGTAGAGGTCGGAGGAGCCGGAGAGCCGGCTCGCGAACTCACCGAGCGACGGCTCGCCCCTCCAGAAGTCACGGACGGTGTCGCGGAACTTGCCGTTCCACTCCGTCCACTGCGGCGGGAACCCGCCGACCTGGTAACCCCCGGGCCCGACGTCCCACGGCTCGGCGATGAGCTTCACCTGGCTGACGACCGGGTCCTGCTGCACGAGCTCGAAGAACGTCGAGAGCCGGTCGACGTCGTAGAACTCGCGGGCCAGTGCCGAGGCGAGGTCGAAGCGGAACCCGTCGACGTGCATCTCCGTCACCCAGTAGCGCAGGGAGTCCATGATCAGCTGCAGCGAGTGGGGATGCCGGACGTTGAGGCTGTTGCCCGTGCCGGTGTAGTCCATGTAGTAGCGCGCGTCGTCGTCGACGAGCCGGTAGTACGCCGGGTTGTCCAGGCCCTTGAAGCTCAGCGTCGGGCCCAGGTGGT
>JAHEXO010000047.1 GCA_023252065.1 Nocardioides sp.
CTTTTTGTGACCTGGGGCCGGCGGTCGGCTCCGTTGCAACTAACTGGCATACAGACCGCATCTGGAGCCGCACCCCGACGACGGTCTCTATGCCAGTTAGTGCCGGCGACCTTTCTGGCCCGAGGACGACCCTGCTCGCGGCCGGCCGGCGTCGGCTGTGGGCCAGCAAGTCGGGCGGCCTAGTCCAGCCGGGCCACCAGCGGCAGGCGTGACCGCGCGGTCAGCCCGACCACGAGCGCGGTGACGAGCGGGAGCGCGACCACCAGCCCCAGGATCAGCGGCCACGGGATGGAGAGGTAGTGCGACGGCGCGCCCGGGAGGTAGCCCCGCGTGAGGGGGTAGGTGACGGCGATCCCCGGGATGAACCCCACCGCGGCACCGAGCAGCGCACCCACGGCCCCGACCGATAGCGCGTACGCCGCGGCGACGCCACGTCGCGTCCGAGGCGCCGCGCCGACCGCCGAGAGCGTCGCGAGGTCGGGCCGGGCGTCGGAGAGCGCCAGGAAGGTCGCGGTCAGGGTCCCCCCGATCATCAGCACCCCGGCGAGCCCGAACAGGATCCACAGCACCACCCGCTCGGCCCCGGGCACCTGGTAGCCCCGCTCGACATAGAGGTACGACGAAGGGTCGAGGGCGGTGAGCGACTGCTCCAGCGTGCTCTCCTGGTCGCGGGTGAGCGGGACGCCTCCGAGCACCAGCCCCACGGGCCGTGGCGCCACCCCGAGCGCTCGCGCGGCGCGAGGAGTCAGCACTCCGATCGCCGAAGCCGGCCTGGCACCCACGTCGAGGTAGACGGCTGGGACGTCGAGTCGCCGATGGCCCGAGATCGAGAGGCCGGCTGTGTCGGCGCTGGTGGCGCCGTCGGTGAAGAACACCGAGCGCCCGTCGCGCAGCGCAGCGCCGAGCCTCGCGAGCTGGGCGGCGTCGAGCCCCTTCCCCACGGCACGGAGCGTGGCGGAGTCGGTGCCGTCACTGACGACGGCTTGGGAGGCGAAGGTGCTGGCGAAGGTGGCCTGGCGCGCCGAGTGTCCAGGGATCCACAGCCTGATGTGCCGCTCGCCGGCACCCATGACGGCCCGCGCCCGCGACTCCGGGGCGATGCGGTGGACCGTGGCGGTGAGGGCCGGCCAGTCCGGGTGCGCGGAGAAGGCGGTCACCGTCGCCATGCCGACGGGGAGCTCCTGCGTGTAGTCCGCCTGGGCCTGGGCCTGGTCGCTGGTGTTGGCGATCGCCAGGGCCACGACGCCGGCCACGGTGGCGGCCACGGCGGCGACCGCCGGCACCGTGCGGGTCCGGTGTCGCGCCGCATCGCGTACGGCGTACCGCAGCGGCAGCGGGAAGCGCCGGCCCAGCCGCGCCACCGCGACGACGACGACCGGCACCAGGAAGATCATCCCGAACACCTACACCACGGCAGCCGCAGCGATCAGCAGCTCGCCCGCTCCCTGGCGTGCCCCGAGCACGGCCAGCACGACGCTGACGCCGAGCAGGAGAAGTCCCACGAGCGGCGAGCGCAGGCTCGCCTTCCGATCCCCCCGACGTCCCGCCAGCACCGCCACGACGTCCTGCCGCGACGCGATCCAGGCCGGCACGACGGCAGCCAGCAGCGCACTCACGAGCCCGAACGCCGCGATCGCGAGGAGGTGCGCCCAGCGCAGCTGGAAGGGCCCGAACCAGGTGTTCGACATCCCTTGTAGGGCAGGCAGGATCGCCCACGCCGTCGCGATCCCGAGCACCAGGCCGGCGAGGCCACCGACACCACCCAGCACGACCGCGGTCCCGAGCACCACGCGACGCGACTGCTTCGGCGTACCACCGTTGGCCGCGAGCAGTGCCAGGGTGCGCGACTGGCGGCGGGCTCCCACGGCGAACGCCGGACCGGCCAGCAGCACCACCTCCAGCAGCGCCATCACCCCGATCAGCGCGAGCACGGTGTAGAGCTGGGTGCGGCTGGTCGACAGTGCCGACGCCACCTGAGGTGGCAAGGACGACGTGGGCGGCGGGTGCTCCACGACCTCTCTCGAGAGCACCAGGGCGCCGACCGCGTTGACCGCGCGCACCTGGTCCCAGGTCACGGGCGCGCCACCCACGAGCCAGGAGCGGATGCCCTCACGACCGGGGCCGGGGAAGAGCGCGGGCATGCCGAGCAGGGTCGGGGCCGAGCGCTGACCGGCAGACTCCGCGATCCCGACCACGGTCGCCGCCGTGCCGTCGGCGAACGTCAGCCGGTCGCCCACGGAGAACCCCTCCTGAGCCAGGGCGGCGTTGACGTCGACCTCGTCCTTGCTCGCCGGAAAGTGCCCGGAGGTCAGGTGGAACAGTCCCTTCGCCAGCGGGCTGGCCATGTCGACGCCGGTCGCGTCGACACGGAGCTCACCGGCGTCGGTACGGACGACCGCCTGGCGCGGACGCACCTCGAGCGCGGGCCGGGGGCCACCGAGGATCCGTCGGATCGACGCCAGGGACGTCGCAGGCCGGCGAGCGCCTTGGCTGCTGTAGGCCTGGTCCGGGTCCGGCAGCTGGTAGGCGGTCGTGACGTCGGGCAGCGACGTGATCTTGGCCTGCGCCGCCCCGAGGCGCCGGTCGAGGCCTTCGACCGCGCTGACGCTCGAGGTGGCCTGGGCGACGTCGGCCGCGACCACGGCCACGACCGGGAAGGTCACCATCACCAGCACCAGCGCACTGCGGCCCTTGGCCCGCCACGCCTCGCGCCGGGCCAGCCGCAGGGCCAGCCGCCACCCCGAGATCCCCGAGAGCAGGCTCATCGCGAGCGTTCCAGGAGCGTGTCCGGCCGGTTGGCGCCCGACTCGTCGACGACCACACCGTCGCGGAGGAACACCACCCGGTCGGCCCACGCGGCGTGCCGGGCCTCGTGGGTGACCAGGACGCCGGCCGCGCCTGCGTCACATCGACCCCGGAGCACGCGCAGGACGTCCTCGCCGGTCTCGCTGTCGAGAGCGCCGGTCGGCTCGTCGGCCAGGATCAGCCGGCGCTCACCGACGACGGCGCGGGCGATGGCGACCCGCTGCTGCTGGCCGCCCGACATCTCGTCGGGGAACCGGTCGGCCAGCTCGCCGATCCCGACCTCCTCCAGCGCCTCCCTGGCCGCCTTGCGGGCCGACCGGCTGCCCTGGCCGTCCAGCTCGCGCGGCAGGGCGACGTTCTCGACCGCCGTCAGGGCGGGGATCAGGTTGAAGTCCTGGAAGACGTAGCCGATCGAGGTACGCCGCATGGCCGCGCGCCCCTTCTGCCCCAGCCCGGCCAGGTCGACGCCCTCGACCCGCACGACCCCGTCGGTCGGGGTGTCCAGCCCGCCGGCCAGGGTCAGCAGCGTCGACTTCCCGGACCCCGACGGACCCATCACGGCGACCAGCTCCCCGGCGTACGCCGCGAAGCCGACGGCGCGCCGGGCGGTCACCTCGGTCGCCCCCTCTCCGTGCACCCGGGTGACGGCCTCGAGCTCCAGCACGGCGTTCACCGGCCCGCTCCCTTCGAGGCGACAGTGGCGACCTTCCCGACCTTCCCGACCTTCCCGACCGACGCGACCGGTTCGGCCCGCCGCTCGGCGGCCGCGCGGCGCAGGCGGGCCTCGCAGTGGTCGAGCCACCGGATCTCCGCCTCGGCGCTGAAGACGAGGGAGTCGAGCACCAGCCCCCATGCGAGCTCGGCGGAGCCGTCCGAGCCCTCGCCGGGGTCGGCGGCCCGTCGCTTGAGGCTGGTGTAGTCCTGCAGGGCCGTCATGGTGGCGCTGCGCTGCTGCTGGATGACCGCGCCGACGTCGACCCCTGGCACGGTCACCGCGAGCGCCAGCTTGATGGCGAGCTCGTCTCGGGGCGGCTGCGTGCGGGCCACCGGCGAGGTGAACCAGTCGGTGACCTCCTGGCGCCCGGCGTCGGTCACGGCGTAGACGACGTGTCCCTCGCCGTCCTCGCCCCGGCCCTCGACCAGCCCGTCGCGCTCGAGCCGGGCCAGGGTCGTGTAGACCTGCCCGACGTTGAGCGGCCAGGTGCCGCCGGTGTGGTGCTCGAACTCCGCTCGCAGCTGGTAGCCGTAGCGCGGTCCCTGCTCCAGCAGGGCGAGCAACGCGTTGCGCACCGACACCGGTGGCCTCCTTCGTCGGATCCATGTCCCCCGTGGCCATGGATACGGAGTATGTATACGCCTTTGCATATCGAGTATGCAAGGGGCTCCGGTGCGCGTTCTCGAGATCGCGCCATACTCGGGCCATGTCCGGTGCCGGGTACGCCTCGTGGCTGGCGCGGGTGGGTGCGGTGCTCATCGACGGACTGGCCAACGCGGTCGCCGCGGCCCCGTTCTACGCCGGCTACACCTCGCTGTTCGGCAGCCACC
Source organism: Nocardioides sp. (assembly GCA_023252065.1). The sequence goes on from JAHEXO010000047.1 coordinate 4,351, forward strand.
TCGCGACCACGCAGAACGCCGACGGCTCGTCGACGGTGCACGTGACCGGGAGCATCGGCCTCCCGGTGACCCTCATGGTCGTCGGGACCGTCACGTTCCTGGCGTTCTTCGTCTGGAACATCTGCCTGCGCCAGGGCCGGACCGGCGCGACCGTCGGCAAGAGCATCCTGGCGATCCGCCTGGTCAGCCGGTCCGAGGGCCGTCCGATCGGCCCGCTGCCGGCGTTCGTCCGCCACCTGTGCCACGTCGTGGACGGGCTGTTCTGCGGGCTGGGCTACCTCTGGCCGCTGTGGGACGCCCAGCACCAGACCTTCGCCGACAAGATCATGAGCACCGTGGTCGTCAACGAGGTCGAGGAGCCCGACCGGGCCCGGTGACGGCGCGGGCGCTCCGCTCCTTGCCCAGCTCGGCGCGGTAGGAGTGGAAGTCGACCTCCATCGTGTGCCGCTTGCTGGCCACGAACCGTCGTCGCACCGCCTCGTCGTACGCCGCGACCTGTGCCCGCATCTGCGACCGCGAGGGCAGGGTGACCCGGCCGTTGATGAGGTCGGCGACCCAGTGCGCCTGGGCCTCGGCGAGCGGCATGATCGCGCCGAGCGGCTGGACCAGTCCGATGAAGTAGAGGCCGGGGCGGTCAGGGGCGACGACCCGGCGGTAGAGGTCGACGTGGTTGTCCTCGGCGCGGACCACGGTGTCGTCGAGGAACGGGAAGGTGACCTTGTAGCCGGTGCAGTAGACGACGACGTCGGCCTCGACGCTCGAGCCGTCGGCGAAGTGCACGCACGGCCCGTCGAACCCGGTGATCGTGGGCTTGACCGTGATGTCGCCGTGCCCGAGCCGACCGAGGAGCTCGTCGCTCACCGTCGGGTGGGCCTCGAGGACGTCGTGGTCGGGCTGGGGAAGGCCGTAGTCGGTCATCTTCCCGACCGCGACCCGGAGCATGGTGCGCATCGCGATCTTCTGGAGCCGCAGCGGCCCGCGGGCGAGCGGGGAGTCGGTGAGGTGGTCGGTCGGCGTCCCGAACAGGTACTTCGGGATCACCCACGCACCCCGGCGCATGGCCAGGTAGGTCTCCTGGGCATGACGGCTCGACTCGACCGCGACGTCGGTGGCCGAGTTGCCGATCCCCAGCACCACCACGCGCTTGCCCTCGAGGACCTCCGGCGTGCGGTAGTAGTGCGCGTGCAGCTGGAGCCCCGGGAACGTCTCGGCGCCCGGGAACGACGGCTCCGGCCAGCGCGGGTCCCAGTGGTGTCCGTTGGCAACCAGCACATGGTCGTAGTGGCGGGTCTCGACGATGCGGCCCTCGTCGCGGGAGCGGAAAGTGACGTCGTAGCCGCCTCCGGCCACCGGCTCGACCTTCGTCACCTCGGTCCGGAACGTGATCTTCTCGCGGAGGCCGAAGTGGTCGACGAAGTCGTCGAAGTACTGCGCGACCTGCCAGTGGCTCGGGTAGTCCGGGTACGTCGCGGGCATCGGGTGGGCGGCGTACTCCATCGCCGCCCGCGAGGTGTTGATGTGCAGCGAGCGGTAGGCCGAGCTGACGCCGTTGTCGTTGTCGTAGCGCCAGTTGCCGCCCACGCCCGACCCGATCTCGAAGCAGTCGAAGTCGATGCCGTCGGCCTGCAGCACCTGGGCCGCTGTGATCCCCGACGACCCCGCCCCGATGATGCACGCCTTCCCGCCGCCCCTCATGCGCCGAGGTTAGCCGGGTCTTGACGGCCTGGTTTCGAGACGGTCGCAGAGCGACCTCCTCGACCAACGGCCGACCGTCGGTTGAGGAGGCGCGCCAGCGCCGTCTCGAAACCACGGTCACCCGACGCCCGGTTCTGCTGAGAGCGGAACGGGGCTGCCACCGCCTGCTTGCCGACCTAGCATCGGGTCATGGGTGAGGTCGTTCCGCTGCCGGCACGCCGGGAGCCACCGTCGGAGCAGGGGCAGTCCAACGGCGTGGAGCCGCTGTGGCGTGAGTCGCTGGGCCGCGAGCTCCGTCGCGAGCGGCACGCCTCGGGCAGGCGGCTGGTCGACGTGGCGGAGGAGGCGGGCGTCTCGCCGCAGTACCTCTCCGAGGTCGAGCGCGGCCTCAAGGACCCGTCCTCCGAGCTGTTGGCGGCGATGGCCGGCGCCCTCGGGCTCTCGGTCGGCAGCCTCGCGATCCGGGTCGGCTCGACGGCGCCTCAGTCGCCGGTCTGCCTGGCCGCCTGACCGACCCGCGGCCCGGCGTCGCGCGAGGTGATCACGGCGTCCACGACGCCGTACTCCACCGCCTGCTCGGCGGTGAGGACGAGGTCGCGCTCGGTGTCCTCACGGACCTGCGCGGGCGTGCGCCCAGTGTCCTGCGCGAGGAGCTCCTCCAGCAGCGAGCGCACCCGCTCGATCTCCTCGGCCTCGAGGATCAGGTCGGGGACGGTGCCGCGGCCCTCGGCCGCCGGCGCGTGCAGCACCACCCGGCCGTGCCGCAGGATCTGCCGGTGCCCGGGCGCGCCGCCGGCCAGGAGCGCGGCCGCCGTGGCGACCGCCTGCCCGACGCAGGTGGTCTCGACGACAGGGCGCACGAACTGCATCGCGTCGTAGATCGCCAGCATCGCCGGGATCGAGCCCCCCGGGGAGTTGAGGTAGAGGTTGATCGGCGCCTCGGGGCTCTCGGACTCGAGGTGGATCAGCTGGGCGATCACCGTGTTGGCGACCCCGTCGTCGATGGGCGTCCCGAGGTAGATCACCCGGTCGGCGAGCAGACGGCTGTAGACGTCGACGGTCCGCTCGCCGCGGTTGGTGAGCGTGGTGACGTAGGGAATCGGGTAGCTGGTCATCGCTCGGGGCCCCCGCGACGTTGTTCGACGGAGGAGCGGAGCGGGGGAGGAGCAGAACGTCGTGGCGTGATTGACGCCCCCAACCCGAGCGGACGTCGTACGACGGGCTGCACCTCGTCGAGCGAGGCGACGACGTGGTCGACGAAGCCGTAGTCGAGCGCCTCGTCGGCGCTGAACCACCGGTCGCGCCGCGAGTCGCGTTCCACAGTCTCGATGTCCTGGCCCGTGTCCTCGGCGATCAGCCGGAGCACCGTGTCGCGGGTGTGCCGCAGGTCGTCGGCCTGGATCGCGATGTCCATCGCGGTCCCGCCGATGCCTCCGGAGCCCTGGTGGAGCAGGACGCGTGCGTGCGGGAGCACGTAGCGCTTGCCCCTCGTCCCCGAGCTGAGCAGGAACTGGCCGGCGCTGGCCGCCATCCCCATCGCCACGGTGACCACGTCGTTGGGGATGATCCGCATCACGTCACGGATCGCCAGCATCGCCGGCACCGAGCCGCCGGGCGAGCTGATCCAGAGCTGGATGTCGGCGCGGGTGTAGCGAGCCGCCAGCACCATGAGGCCGGTACAGAGCCGGTTGCCCAGGGTCTCGTCGAGCACACCGCCCATGAGCAGGGTGCGCTGCTCGAGCAGGCTGCCCGCGATCTCGTCGTCGATCCGGTGCCAGGCCGTGGAGTCGTTCATGCTGCGAGGCTGCCACCCGTCGTACGGCGAGCGAAGGGCGTGCTGCCCCGGGCGGAACTGCTCTGGGCGGAACTGCTCTGGGCGGAACTGCTCTGGGCGGAACTGCACTGGGCGGACCCGCTCTGGGCTGATCCCCGGACTCAGGGAACGCTGACCACGCTGCCCATGGCGCGATCGGCCTCCTCGTTCGTGCTCGTGGCCACGCGCGCGGCGGAGCGCCGCAGGAAGACCCCCGTCGCCAGGATCACGATGATGGTGATCGCCAGCATGATGGTCGCCAGCGCGTTGATCGCGGGTGTGATCCCGAAGCGGACTGCGGAGTAGACCACGATCGGCCAGGTGTTGGTGGTGCCGTTGGTGAAGGCCGGCAGCACGTAGTCGTCGAAGGAGAAGGTGAAGGTCAGCAGCGCCGCCGCGACGATCGCCGGGAAGAGCCGCGGCAGCGTGACCTGGCGGAACGTCGACCAACGGCCGGACCCGAGGTCGTAGCCGGCCTCCTCCAGGGAGTCGCCCATGCCGACGAACCGCGCTCGGATGATCAGCATCGCCAGCGACGCCCCGAAGACCACCTGCCCGAAGAAGATCGTCCACGGCCCCAACGACGGGAAGAACGGGACGTACTTCGGCACCTGGACGAAGAAGATCAAGGAGGCCACCGCGATCACGATCTCCGGGACGACCAGGGTGAGGTAGACCAGTGAGTCGAACGGCACCCGGAGGAACTTGTTCATCCGGGCCAGGGACACGGCCGCCGCGAGGCCCAGCACGGTCGAGACGATCGCCGCGGCCGCCCCGATCTTGACGCTCGTGACGATGGCCGGGATGTACGTCGGGTCGTGCAGACCGGCGCTGAACCAGCAGGTCGTGAACCCGTTCCACACCGTCATGTTGCCCAGCTGCGACGGCGGGATGGAGCACACGTTGCCGTGGAAGCCGGAGAGCGCCACCGGAGACGGCTTGTTGAACGCGAACAGGGCCATCACCGCGATGGGGAGGTAGAGGAAGACGAAGACGCCCACCGCCCACGCGGTCAGGGCGCGCTTGGCGGTGACGACACGCCTTCGTCCCCTAGGCACCGAACCTCTCCTCCTTGGTCGCGAAGAGGATGTAGATGGCCACGAACCCCGACAGCGCGATCATCAGGCCGATCGAGAGGGCCGAGCCGAACGGCTGGTTCTGCGCGGAGAGGAACTGGTCGCCGATCACGTTGCCCACGAACTCGTACTTCCCGCCACTGAGGAGGTTCGGGATGATGTACTCCCCCGACATCGGGATGAAGACCAGCAGTGCGCCGGTCACGACGCCGGGCAGCGTCAGCCGCAGGGTGATCTGCCGGAACGCGTTGAACGGCTTGGCCCCCAGGTCGGTGGCCGCCTCGATCAGCGACCAGTCCATGCGCTCCAGGGACGCGAACACGGGGATGATGAAGAGCGGCAGGTAGTTGTAGACCAGCCCCACGCCCACGGCGTACTTGGTGTACATGATGTTGATCCCGAGGTACTTCGCCAGGTAGCCGTGGGAGTCGAGGATGATCCGCAGGGCGTAGGTCCGGATCAGGAACGACGTCCAGAACGGCACCACGATCAGCAGCAGCGCGAGCATCTTGTAGGTCGACAGGTACCGCGCCATCCAGTAC
>JAHEXO010000485.1 GCA_023252065.1 Nocardioides sp.
GAGATCCACCTCCACCTGGCCGCCTGCTACCCCCGCGAGCCGTGGGTCGAGCACTTCGAGTGGCTCGACCCGCTCTTCAACGAGCGCCTCGAGACCCGCGACGGCCGCATGCTCGTGCCCGACCGCCCCGGCCTCGGCTTCACGCTGAGCGAGCAGGCCAAGGCCTGGACGGTCGACACCCACGAGGTCGGCCGCGCCTGACATGGCTCGCCAGGGCGACCGGATCACCCGCATCGAGCTCGGCCTGCACGACGTCCCGCTCGCCTTCCCGGTGAGCGACGCCAAGGTGCTGACCGGCCGGCAGAGGCCGATGGCCGAGGTCTCGGTGCTCACCTGCCACGTCGAGACCGCCGACGGCATCACCGGCCTCGGCTTCTCCTACACGACGCGCGCCGGCTGCCGTGCCCAGTTCGCGCACGCCTCTGAGGTCGCCGGCGTCGCGCTCGGCCAGGACCCGAGCGACATCGCCAAGGTCTATGGGTCCCTGCTCTGGGCCGGGGCCTCCGTGGGCCGCTCCGGCGTTGCGACCCAGGCGATCTCGACCATCGACACCGCTCTGTGGGACGTCAAGGCCCGCCGGGCCGGACTCTCGCTCGCCAAGCTGCTGGGGTCGCACCGCGACTCCGTGCGCACCTACAACACGTCAGGCGGGTTCCTCCAGGCACCCGTCGAGGAGGTCTGCGACAAGGCGTCCGCCTCGCTCACGGCCGGCATCGGCGGCATCAAGATGAAGGTCGGCCAGCCCGACCTCCGGGAGGACCTCCGTCGCGTCGCCGCCGTCCGCGACCGCCTCGGTCCCGACGTCCCGCTCATGGTCGACGCCAACCAGCAGTGGGACCGCGCCACCGCCCTGCGTGCCGGCCGCGCGCTCGCCGAGCACGACCTCGTGTGGATCGAGGAGCCGCTCGACGCCTACGACGCCGAAGGTCACGCCGCCCTCAGCCGGGCGCTCGACACGCCCATCGCGACCGGCGAGATGCTGACGAGCGTCGGCGAGCTGGTCCGGCTCGTCGACCTCCGCTCGGCGACCTTCCTCCAGCCGGACGTGCCTCGAGTCGGCGGCGTGACGCCCTACCTGCGCGTGGCCACGCTCGCCGACCAGGCCGGCCTGCAGGTGGCTCCGCACTTCGTCATGGAGATCCACGTGCACCTGGCGGCGGCCTACCCGAGGGAGTCGTGGGTCGAGCACATCGAGTGGCTGAGCCCGCTCTTCGACGAACGGCTCGCCATCGCCGACGGCCGCATGCAGGTCCCGACAGCGCCGGGCCTCGGCCTGACGCTGTCGGAGCACGCCATCAGCCTGCGGCGCGACCACGTCGAGCTGCGTGCCGACTAGGTTGTCGCCGTGACCTCCCACGCCGACGACGACCAGCGGCTCGACCGCGAGACCGGCCGCGGCCTGGCCCACGAGCTCGTCGAGCGGCTCAAGGAGCAGATCCTGGCCGGTCAGATGCAGCCCGGCCAGAAGCTGCCGACGGAGGCCTCGCTCGTCGCGGACTACGGCGTGAGCCGCACCGTCGTGCGCGAGGCGATCTCGCGCCTCCAGGCGGCCGGGCTCGTCGAGACCTTCCAGGGCCGTGGCTCCTTCGTCCTCGCCCTGCCAGAGACCGAGGGCTTCGCCGTGGGCGCCGACCTGGTGCGCACGCACCGGGACGTGCTCGACATGATCGACTTCCGCACCGGCGTCGAGAGCGAGGCGGCCGGTCTCGCAGCCTAGCGGCGGACCGACGTGCAGCTGAAGGCGATCGAGCGAGCCCTCCGCGACCTGACCCGGGCGGGTGAGAAGCCGAGCGGCACGGTCGAGGCCGACTTCGAGTTCCACCGGCGGATCGCCCTGGCATCCGGAAACCGTTTCTACGCAGACCTGCTCACGTCGCTCGGGCCGATGATGATCATGCTCCCGCGCACCCGGCTCGAAGCCGCCTACACCGTCTCCGACGCGACGCACCTGACCCGCGTCTCGCTCGAGCACGAGAACGTCTACCTCGCCGTCGCCCGTGGCGACGGACCGGCCGCGCGGGCCGCGATGCGCCTGCACCTGGCCAACTCGCGTGCCCGCCTCCAGCAGGACTGACGCCCGGTCGCTACCAGCGGGCCGTGTTGGGCTCGAACCCCGGCTGCACCGACTGCATGTAGACCGTGTCCTCGCGTCGCCGGATGCCGCTCGAGAGGTACTGCTCGTGAAGCGTCCCGAGGGCGTCCTCGTCGATCTCGACGCCGAGACCGGGGCCGGTCGGCACCGCGACCGAGCCGCCGACGAACTCGAGGACTCCGGGCTTCACGACCTCCTCGGTCTTCCACGGGTAGTGGGTGTCGCACGCGTACGTGAGGTTCGGCGTCGCCGCAGCCAGGTGCGTCATCGCCGCGAGGCTGACCCCGAGGTGGCTGTTCGAGTGCATCGACAGCCCCATCCCGAAGGTGTCGCAGATGCCGGCCAGCAGGCGCGACCGCAGCAGCCCGCCCCAGAGGTGGTGGTCCGACAGCACGACGCCGACGGCCTCGGCGCGGACGGCCGGGGCGAGGTGCTCGAAGGCGATGACGCACATGTTCGTCGCGAGCGGCAGCCCGGTCTCGCGGGCGACGGCGGCCATCCCCTCGATGCCCGGCGTCGGGTCCTCGAGGTACTCGAGGACGTCCGCGAGCTCGTGGGCGACGCGGATCGAGGTGTCGACCGTCCAGCCGCCGTTGGGGTCGATGCGGAGCTTGTGGTCGGGAAACGCGTCGCGCAGCGCGCGCATCGCGTCGATCTCGGCATCGGGTGGCAGCACGCCTCCCTTGAGCTTGATCGCGTCGAAGCCGTATGCCGTCACCATCCGCCCGGCCTGCCCGACCAGCTGGTCGGGAGTCAGGGCCTCACCCCAGTCGTCGTCCGGCCGGCCGGGGTGCCCGGCCCACTTGTAGAAGAGGTAGGCACTTAAGGGCACGGTGTCACGGACGGCCCCGCCGAGGAGGTCGCTGACGGGACGCCCCGTCTCGTGGCCCTGGATGTCGAGGCAGGCGACCTCGAACGGCGAGTAGGCCGTGGCCACCGCCGAGTAGACCTGCAGCATG
>JAHEXO010000486.1 GCA_023252065.1 Nocardioides sp.
ACGTGCTCGGCAGCCGTGGCTCGCTGCTCCACGTGGTCCGCTAGCAGCTGGCCAGCGGGTCGCCGGTGACGGTCACGCACCCGGACGTCACCCGGTTCTTCATGACCATCGAGGAAGCAGTCGGACTGGTCCTCGAGGCCGCCCGGATGGCCGACGGCGACTCCACCTACGTCCTCGACATGGGCGCACCGGTCCGCATCGTCGACCTGGTGGAGAGCTTCGCCGAGATGCTCAACGTCCGCGAGGTCGAGTTCGAGTTCACCGGGCTGCGGCCTGGGGAGAAGCTCAACGAGGAGCTGTTCGGCGAGGGCGAGTCCCAGGAGCCGTCGGCCCACGCCCGCATCTCGCGCACGACTCCGGTGAGCCCGGGCGCCGGGTTCCGGGCCCGCCTGCACGACCTCTACGACGCGGCCAGGCACAACCGGCCGGACGAGGTCATGCAGCACCTGCAGCGCCTGGTGCCCGAGTACCGGCCGGCGGTCGCCGCCGTGCCGGCCGCGGCGCCGCGGCTGCAGACCGCCCTCTATCCCGACGACTTCTAGAGAGACCAGAACACATGACCACCAACACGCACGTCCGCGTCCTCGAGGGAAACCCGTGTCCCCCAACGGTGTTCGATGACGCCAGTCTTCTCCCGGCCGGCTTCGAAGCGCTGGAAGCGCTGGATCATCGGCTCGAGGGCGCGGACCTCGCTGCACCGCCCGTCGTACTGCCCGACTTCCACCACAAGTCGAAGATGGAGCTGCCCTCCAGCGTGGCCGTCGCCACCAGGGGGACCATCCGGCCCGACCTCACCGGCTCGTCGGTGAACTGCGGGATGGCACTGATCGCGGTCGACTCCGAGGTACCGAACGACCGAGCGATCGACACGTTCATGCGCTCGGTCCGCGAGCGCTACCCCTACCCGACGCAGGGCGCCAAGGAGCTCACCGGCAAGGAGGTACGGCGTGCGGCCGCGCTCGGCGCCGAGTTCGCCGTGGAGCGGTGGGAGACGCCGGCGGAAGAGCTGGAGCGCATCGAGGAGGGCGGCCGGCTCGACCTCGAGCCCTACGGCGGGATGGGGCGGCTCGACCGCGAGCTGCCGGAGCTGGCCGTCCAGCTGGCCCGCTTCCGCTTCGGCACCGTGGGCCCCAGCAACCACTTCGTGGAGCTCCAGCGGGTCGAGGAGATCATCGACCCCGAGCGGGCCGCCAAGCTCGGCGTGCGCGAGGGCCAGCTGACCATCCAGTACCACGGCGGCGGCGGCGTCCTCGCCGGTGAGCTCGGCCGGCTGTTCTTCCGGCGCAAGGACTACCCGCGCCAGATCAAGGCCGTCAACGCCGTGCTCAAGCCGTGGTTCCACCTGCGCTCGCCGGCGACGCTGGCCCAGCTGCGCCAGCGGCTGTCGCTCTACTTCACCGACGGCTGCAAGCCGGTCGAGCTCGACAGTCCCGAGGGGCGCCGGCTGATGCTGGCCAACGCCGCGGCCATGAACTACGGCTTCGCGTTCCGGATGTCGACGTACTCCTCGCTCCGGCGTCTTGCCGCGCAGTCCTTCGGTGGTGCTGAGGGGCGCCTGGTCGTCGACTCGCCGCACAACAGCATCTACGAGGAGCCGATGGCAGGCGGCGGCTCGGCCGTGGTCCACCGGCACAACTCGTGCCGGGCCTTCTCCGCCGACATGATGACGCCGGGCACGACCTTCGCCGAGACCGGCCAGGCCGTGCTGCTGCCGGGCACGCACCGCACCTCGAGCTACCTCGCGGTGGCCGGCGAGCGCGCCTCGGACAGCCTGCACTCCGCCTGCCACGGCGCCGGCAGCGTGGTCTCCGACCTGGTCCGCCGCGGTCTGTCCGCCGACGACCAGCGTGGGCGCCACACCCGGCGCTACCGCTACGACGACGCCGCTCCCGAGATCTCGACGCACTACGACGACAACGGCGTGAACGCCGCGCTCGACGTCCTCGTACGGCACGGGCTGGTCCAGCCGGTCGCCCGGATGCGCCCGCTCGCCGTCCTCCACTGAAAGCCGTCCACCATGAAGCTCCACCACCCAGCGTCGTTGGCCGCCGCCACCGTCGTGGTCTCGGGACTCCTCGTCACCCTCGGGCAGGCACCTGCCTCGGCGGCGAGCGACTACTGGGTCGATGCTGGCTCACCCGTGTGCTCCGACGCCACGGGCAGCACGGGAACCCAGAGCACGCCGTTCTGCAGCATCAGCCCGGCCGCCAAGCTCGCGAAGAACCCGGGTGACACCGTCCACGTCCTCGCCGGCACCTACCGGGAGCAGGTCACCCTCAACGGCTCGGGGATCTCCGGCCAGCCGATCTCGCTCCTGGGCGGTCCCGGCGTCGTGGTCGTCGGGACGCAGTCCCTCTCGGACGCGGCGGGGTGGAGCGCCACCGCGACCACGGCCTGGAGCCGGCCCTACGCGCCGTCGTCGGCGCCGACGCAGGTGTTCCTCGACGGCACCCGTCTCGTCAAGGCGGGCTCGGCGACCACCACGACGTCGGGCAGCTGGTTCTACGACAGCGTGGCCAAGGTGATCTACGTCGACCTCGGCGGCGGCAACCCGGCGCTCGGCCACCAGATCGAGGCCGGCGCCCAGACCTACGGGTTCAACGTCGCAGCCCGCACCAACGTGGTGATCCAGGGCTTCGCCACGCAGGGACAGAACCTTGCCGGCGTGCACGTGGGCAGCACCTCGTCCGCCGTCACCGTGGACCAGCTCACGGCCACGGGCGCCGGCACCAACGGCGTCCTCATCGACGGCGGCAGCAGCGGCGTCACCGTCTCGAACGCGACGGTCAGCGGCGCGCTGTCCAGCGGCATCCGCCTCAACGGCGCCACCGTCTCGACCGTGACCGGCTCCACCAGCCACGACAACGGGCTGGACGGCATCCAGCTGACGACAGCGGGCGGCAACACGATCACCGGCAACGTCACCTACGCCAACGTCTCGGTGTCGCCCACCGCGACCGGCGTCGGCATCGACGTCAACAGCACCTCGCCCAACGCGGTGGTCACCGGCAACGTCAGCCACGACAACCAGGACTCGGGCTTCCAG
>JAHEXO010000487.1 GCA_023252065.1 Nocardioides sp.
GCAAGCCCGCCAGGCGTGAGGCACGACTCGTCCCTACGGCTTCGTCGCATCGGGCGAATCACATCGCTGCAAGATGTGCACCGGGGTGTGCGCACGCCCGGTGATTCGTGCACAGGGCCTGTGCACCGCCGAGCGGCCGTCAGGCACGCCGGTCGCGTCCACCACAGGCCGAGCGACTCGCCCACCGCTTGCTCCACAGGCCGTGTGGACGACCAAAGGGCCGCTGACCTGGGCGAACACGTGTTCCTCCACATATCCACCGCACCTATGACTACTACGAACCTCTCTGTCTCCGGATCATCCTCCAACGACACTCCACGCCCTTCCTGGGGACAAACCACGCGAACCTGTGGTCCTCAGGGCTCGGTCCGGTGTCCTCCGGCCAGGTCCGACATGTCAGGCGTCTCTCCCGCGTGGGGGACCCGCGTGGCAGGATGCTCAGTCCACAATCCCCCTGGGCGGTCCGCAGACCGCCGACCAATCTCCCGAAGGATCCACCGTGAAGTTCCGCGTCGACCGTGACGTACTCGCGGACGCCGTCGCCTGGGCGGCGCGCAGTCTTCCCGTCCGCCCCAGCGTCCCCGTCCTCTCGGGTCTGCTGATCGAGGCCAGCGACGACGGCCTGGTCCTGTCCACCTTCGACTACGAGACGTCGGCCCGGGCCACGCTCTCGGCCGAGGTGGCCGACGAGGGCAAGGCCCTGGTCAGCGGACGGCTCCTGGCCGACATCTGCCGCAGCCTGCCGGCCAAGCCGGTCGACATGACCCTCGACGGCTCGCGGGTCAGCCTGATCTGCGGCTCCGCCCGGTTCAGCCTGCAGACCATGCCGGTCGAGGACTACCCCGCGCTTCCCGACATGCCGGCCGCGACCGGCACCGTCGCCAGCGACGTGTTCGCCCACGCGGTCGCGCAGGCCGTCACCGCTGCCGGGCGCGACGACATGCTTCCGGTGCTCACCGGCGTGCGCATCGAGATCTCGGGGTCGACCATCTCGCTGCTGGCCACCGACCGGTTCCGGCTGTCCCACCGCGAGCTCGACTGGCAGCCGCACACCCCCGACGAGTCGGCCGCGGCGCTCGTGCCGGCCAGGGTCCTCGGTGACACCGCCCGGTCGCTGACGGCGGGCAGCGAGGTCACCATCGCGCTGGCCACCGGCGGCACCGGCGAGGGCATCATCGGTTTCGAGGGCTCCGGCCCCGGCGGCACCCGGCGTACGACGACCCGGTTGCTCGACGGCGAGTTCCCCAAGGTCCGCAGCCTGTTCCCCGCCGAGCACCAGACGACGGCCACGGTCGACAAGGCGTCGCTCATCGAGTCACTCAAGCGCGTCGCCCTGGTCGCCGAGCGCAACACGGCCGTCCAGCTGGCCTTCAGCGACGGCACGTTGACCCTCGACGCCGGCTCCGGCGAGGAGGCCCAGGCCAGCGAGTCGATCGAGGCCACGATCGAGGGCGACGACATCACGACCGGCTTCAACCCGCAGTACCTCCTCGACGGCCTCCAGGTCATCGACGAGTCGGTCGTGGAGCTGGCGTTCACGGTGGCGACCAAGCCGGTTGTCATCAGTGGCGCGATGGGCGAGGCTGGCGACGCAGGTGACGACACCGGGTTCCGCTACCTCCTGATGCCGCGCCGCCTGCTCTCGTGACCCCGCTCGACCCGGGCATGACCCCGGCCTGAGCTCGGCCAGCACCCGGTCGGCACCCGGCCGGACCCTCCACGAAGGAGCACCGCGATGCACCTCGGACTCGTCGGACTCGGGAAGATGGGCGGCAACATGCGCACCCGCATGCGCGACGCCGGCCACACCGTCATCGGCTTCGACCGCAACCCCGACGTCTCCGACGTCGGCAGCCTGGCCGAGCTGGTCGACCAGCTGCCGAGCCCCAAGGTGGTCTGGGTGATGGTCCCGGCGGGTGACGCGACCCGCGACACCGTCAAGGAGCTCGCCGACCTGCTCGGCGAGGGCGACCTGGTGGTCGACGGCGGCAACTCCAAGTGGACCGACGACCAGGTCAACTCCGACCTCCTCGCCCAGAAGGGCGTCGGCTTCGTCGACTGCGGCGTCTCCGGCGGCGTCTGGGGCCTGAAGAACGGCTACGCCCTCATGTGCGGCGGCTCCGACGACAACGTCGCGAAGGTGCAGCCGGCCTTCGACGCGCTCAAGCCCGAGGGCGAGTTCGGCTTCGTGCACGCGGGCCAGGCGGCCGGCGCCGGCCACTTCGCGAAGATGGTCCACAACGGCATCGAGTACGGCATCATGCAGGCCTATGCCGAGGGCTGGGAGCTCCTCGACAAGGTCGACATGGTCGAGAGCGTCACCGAGGTGTTCGCCTCGTGGCGCGAGGGCACGGTCATCCGCTCGTGGCTGCTCGACCTGCTCGTGGCCGCGCTCCAGGACGACGCCCACCTCGACAAGATCGCCGGCTACGCCGCCGACTCCGGGGAGGGCCGGTGGACCGTCGAGGCCGCGATCGACAACGGCGTCGCCATGCCGGCGATCGCCGCCTCGCTCTTCGCGCGGTTCGTCTCCCAGCAGGACGAGAGCCCGGCGATGAAGGCGGTCGCCGCGATGCGCAACCAGTTCGGCGGCCACGCAGTGAAGACCGAGGCGCCTCCGGGCGGCGACGCGTCGCCGACCAGCTGAACGCGGGACGAGTCCACCGTTGTACGTCGCCCGCCTGACGCTCGTCGACTTCCGCTCCTACGCCGGCGCGGACGTCGATCTCGAGCCGGGCGCGACGGCGTTCATCGGTCGCAACGGCCAGGGCAAGACCAACCTGGTCGAGGCGATCGACTACCTCTCGCGGCTCGCCTCCCACCGGGTCGCCGGTGACGCGCCCCTGGTCCGGGCCGGCTCGGAGCGCGCCCTGGTGCGCGCGAGCGTGGTCCGCGACGGGCGCGAGGCGGTGCTCGAGGTCGAGATCAACCCCGGTCGCGCCAACCGGGCGCGGGTCAACCGCGCCGACCTACCGCGCGCCCGCGAGCTCGTCGGTCTGGTCCGGACGGTGATCTTCGCCCCCGACGACCTGGCCCTGGTCAAG
>JAHEXO010000488.1 GCA_023252065.1 Nocardioides sp.
GGGCCGTTCCTTGATCGACAGGGTCTGGCTGCGGATCAGCAGTGCCGTGCCGGGCCACGAGGTCACGCCGATGACCAGCACGATGTTGAACAGGCCTCGGCCGAGCACCGTCGACAGCACGATCGCCAGCGGCAGGAACGGGATCACCAGGAACCACTCGGTGACCCGGAAGGTGATGGCCCCGACCACCCCGCCGAAGTACCCCGACACCAGGCCCATCACGGTGCCGATCACCATCGAGATCAGCGTGGCGAGGAGCCCGACGAACAGCGACACCCGGGCGCCCCAGATCAGCAGGGTCAGCACGGAGCGGCCGTTCTCGTCGGTGCCGAGCCAGTACTCGGAGGACGGCGGGCCGAGGACCGGGCCGTTGGCGGCGGTCACGTCGAGACCACTGCGGCTGGCCAGGAGGGGCGCCGCCAGCGCTGCGACGACGAAGAAGGTCAGGATGCCGAGCCCGATCATGCCGCTGCGGTGGGACCGGAACTGGGTCCACCCGCGTCGCCACGCCGCCGTACGACGCCGCCGGGCCAGCTGGGATGCGGACAGGGTGGCGGCGGGCGCGAGGTCCTTCCCGACGTCGGCGCTCATGTCCGGACTCTCGGGTCGAGCCAGCCGTAGACCAGGTTGGCGCCCAGGTTGGCGACGATGACACCGGTGGCCGCGATCAGGAAGCAGCCCTGGAGCACCCAGAAGTCCGGCACCTCGGTCGCCTGCACGGTCAGCAGCCCGAGCCCCGGGATGGAGAAGACGGTCTCGACGGTGATGGCGCCGGAGACCACGTAGCCGAGGCTGAGGGCGATGATCGTGGTGGTCGGGAGCATCGCGTTGCGGACCGCGTGCCGGTTGCGGACCTGCACGTCGCGCAGTCCCTTGGCCCGCGCGGTCTGGAGGTAGTCCTCTCCCAGCTCGTCGAGCAGCGAGCTGCGCATGATCAGCAGGTAGTCGGCGAGGTAGGCCAGGGTCAGGGTGGTGACCGGCAGCACCAGGTGCCACATGGTGTCGAGGACGCCCTTGACCGAGTTCGGGTTGACGTCCGGGGAGTGGAGGCCACCGGTCGGGAAGATGCCCGGGAAGATCCAGAACCCGACCCCGAAGGTCGCGATGAACAGCAGCCCGAGGAACCACTCGGGCATCGAGTAGAGGATCAAGGACCCGCCGGTGGAGGCGTTGTCGAACGTCGAGCCGCGGTTCCACGCTCCCTTGATGCCGAGGTAGACGCCGATCAACGCGGCCAGGACGGTCGAGGTGCCGACCAGCAGCAGGGTCGGCCAGAGCCGGTGCTGGATCAGCTGGGAGACCGGGATCCGGTACTGCAGGGAGACCCCGAGGTCGCCGGTGAAGGTGTTCTTCAGGAACGTGAGGAACTGCTGCGGCAGCGGCTGGGTCAGCCCGTAGGCCTTGTCGAAGGCCTCGCGCTGGGCGTCAGTGGTCATCCGGCCGCGGCCGAGGCTGCGGGCGGGATCACCGGGCAGCACCCGGAACAGGAAGAAGTTCACCAGCAGCATGAACAGCAGGCTGCCGGCCGAGCCGAGCACCTTGCGCGCGACGTAGGACCCGTACCCGCGCCGCCGGGGCTGGGCCTCGGCCTCGGCCCCGGCCAGCCCCGGCTCGGCGACGAGGGTCACTCGCGGTCCTCCGCGGTGGCTCGGCGACGCATCGCGACCACGCCGCCACCCACGAGCAGCGCCACCAGCACGACGCCCGCTCCGATCAGCAGTGGCGTGCTCATCGACGACGACGAGCTGCCCCCCGTGGTGGCCTTGGTGGCCCCGGAGATGGTGTCGCCGGCGGTGGTCGTGGCGGTGTCACACGTGGCGGCATCCGCGGCCGGCTTCATGTGGACGTAGTTGTAGACGCCGTACTGCTCGAGCCAGATCCCGCCCGGGTTGGGCTGCGGCACCAGGCAGGCGAACCGGTCGCTGCGCACGGCCTCACCGATGGAGGAGTACGCCGTCACCAGGTAGGGCGAGTCCTGGTAGAGGATCTCCTGCATGCTCTTGATCTCGGCAGCACGCGCGGTGTCGTTGGTCTCGGTGTGCTGCTGGGCGTAGAGCTGGTCGTACTTCTTGTTGCAGTACCAGGAGTCCGACGACCCGTTGCGCTGCCCGCAGGTCAGGTAGCTGAGCATCGAGTCGGGGTCGGGCTCGACGTACCAGCCCCACTGGAAGGCGTCGAAGTTGCCCTGGTAGATCTCGTCGGTCAGCTGGCTGGAGCTGTAGGTCGAGACCTGCCCCTTGATCCCCAGGTCGCTGAGCCACTGCTTGAAGTAGTCCATGGTGTTCAGCGACGTCGGGGAGTCCGAGCGCGCGGCCAGGCGGAGCGTCCCGATCGGCTTGCCGTTGGGCAGGGTGCGCAGCCCGTCGGAGCCCTTCTTGTACCCCGCTGCGTCGAGCAGCGCGCCGGCCTTGGCGAGGTCGAAGGTGAACTTCTGGTCGGCCGGCGGCTCCCAGTGGAAGGTGGTGTAGACCGGCGGCACGATCGTCGTGCCCGGGAGCCCCGCGCCCTGGTAGACCTTCTGGATCAGCTGCGGGAGGTTCAGCGCGTAGCCCAGCGCATGGCGGAACTTCGGGTCGAGCACCGCCGGGTTGGGGTTGCCGATCGCCTTGCCGGTCTTGACGTCGATCGAACCGGTGTTGAAGGCGATCTCGTCGAAGCCCGGGGAGTTGCCGTTGTGGGCGGTGATGTTCGAGTGGCTCTTCAGGCTCTTGACCTCGAGCGCGGTGATGCCCTCGACGAAGTCGACCTCACCCTTGATCAGCGCCTGCACCGCGGAGTCGTCGTTCTTGTAGAACTGGAAGTCGATCTCGTCGATGTGGGGAGTGCCGCCCCAGTAGTGGGGGTTGGCCTCGAAGGTGAACGTCGAGCCGTCGGCGGTGCCCTTGACCAGCCGGAACAGACCGGAGCCCACCACGGGCTGGCCGTTGCTGGGCTCGGCCTTGTAGGTCTAGATCTCCTTCTCGCTGACGTTCTTCCAGATGTGCTCGAGCACGATCGGGATCGGCAGCAGGGGCAGGGTGGCGACCGGCTTCTTCAGGGTCAG
>JAHEXO010000048.1 GCA_023252065.1 Nocardioides sp.
CGGTCCGGCCCGCGTGGTCGTCGAGGACGCGGAGTCCGGCTGCGCCGACCGCGATGTCGGTCTGCCCCTCGCGCCACGGCCGTCCCGCGGTGTCGGTGACGACGACTGCGACGTCGACCTCGGCGCGGTCGGCGAGGGCTGCCCGAAGCGTCCGCGCCGAGGCATCGGGGTCGTCGGGCAGCAGCACGACCGTGCCGGGCTCGACGTTGGAGGCGTCGACGCCGGCTGCGGCCATGGTCAGGCCCAGGCGGTTGACCACGATCGACAGGGGCCCGCGGCGGGCCACGAGGCGCACCGTCTCGCGCACCACCGCCTCGGTCCGGTCACCGGCCTCGACCTGCCCCTCCGCCTTGCTCACCACCTTGCTGGTCACGCAGACGACGTCGCCGTCGGCCAGGCCGGCGGTCAGGCCGGCGGTCTCGCCGCCGGCCAGGGCAGCCAGGAGGAGGGTGGCGAGGTCGTCGCCCGAATGCACCTCCCCGACGCCGTCGGGCGACCAGACCGTGATCACGGGCGGTCGGCGACCAGCGACACCGCGGCCGCGGCCATCGCCGCGGTCGCGTCGAGGTCGGTCATCCACAGCGGGACGGCCACGCAGGCCAGGCCTGCTGCCTCGACCGCTGCGACGTCGGCCGCGTCCGTGGTGTCGACGAGCCAGCCGTCGAGCACCCCGCCGTCCGGCTCGTCCGAACGCGCGCCGTAGTGGAGGGCGACGCCGGCAGCGGAGACCTCGACGTCGATGGCGGTGAGGAGCTGGTGGGCCATGCCGCGCACGTGGGTGCCGCCGATGATGGGGGAGATCCCGACGACGGGGGCCCGGGTGGCGACCAGCGCCTCGCGGACCCGCGGGACGCCCAGGATCGTGCCGACGCTGACCACCGGGTTGCTCGGCGGGACGATCACCAGGTCGGCGTCGGTGATCGCGTCGATGACGCCGGGCGCGGGGGAGGAGTCGTCGAGCCCGACCACGAGCACCGCCTCGGCCGGCACCTCCGCGTGCAGGCGCACCCAGTACTCCTGGAAGTGGACGACCCGTCGCCCGCTCGGGGTGTCGGGGTCGGCGATGGCGATGTGGGTCTCGACGCGGTCGTCGCTCATCGGGAGCAGACGGACGCTCGTGCCGAAGACGGGGGTGAGCCACCGGCGGCACAGTGCCTCGGTCACCTCGGAGAGGGGGTAACCGGCGTCGAGCATCTCGGTGCGCACGAGGTGGGTGGCCAGGTCGCGATCGCCCAGGCCGAACCACGTCGGCTCCACGCCGTAGGCCGCCAGCTCGTCCTTGGCGTGCCAGGTCTCCTCGCGCCGGCCCCAGCCGCGCTCGAGGTCGATGCCGTCGCCGAGGGTGTACATGACCGTGTCGAGGTCGGGACAGACCTTGAGGCCGTGCAGCCAGATGTCGTCGGCGGTGTTGGCCACGACGGTGACCTCGGCGTCGGCGTCGACGCCGGGCAGCAGCCCGCGTCGTAGGCCGTGCAGGAGGCCGCGCAGGAACGTCGCGCCACCGACACCCCCCGACAGCACGGTGATCGCTCGCATGGCGCTAGCCTCTCGCACCGGCCCGGCGGAGCCCAGCGACCCCCTCGACGGGGAGGTGGCTGCGGGATGCTACACGCGAATACCCGGGCCCGGGCGAGAATGCCAATACCAGATCGCTCCTTGACTTCCGGTGTACGACAGGCGTGTAATTCCCACAGTGTTCTTCGGACCGTATGAGTGTCCGAGCGGGTGTAGCTCCAGCGCCACCGGACCGAGCCGGTGGCGGGTCGAAGGACCAGGTCGAGAGACCGGGTCGAACAGACCGGGTTGACAGACACAGGGTCGAAGAAAGACACAGGGTCGAAAGGGCGAGGACCGTGAGGGAACTGTTTCTCCTCGATGCGGACGCCGAGGAAGCGGGCTGGCAGGAGCGCGCACTGTGCGCACAGACCGATCCGGAGGCGTTCTTCCCCGAGAAGGGCGGGTCGACCAGGGAGGCCAAGAAGGTCTGCTTGACCTGCGACGTGCGAGGCGACTGCCTCGAGTACGCGCTCATGAACGACGAGCGGTTCGGCATCTGGGGCGGGCTGTCGGAGCGCGAGCGGCGCAAGCTCAAGAAGCGCGCCGTCTGACGCACTGCGGTGACTCGGGTCACCGCTGCGACGAATGCGGGGGCGCTTCGGCCCGCCGCTAAGGTGAACGATCGTGAGTCCGACGGTCGTGGCACTTCTGGTCAGCCACGACGGGACCAGGTGGCTTCCCGCCGTCGTCGGGGGCCTGCAGGCCCAGACCGCCTCCTTTGCCGGAGTCGTGGCGGTCGACACCGGGAGCAAGGACGACAGCGTCGACCTGCTGCTCGACGCGTTCGAGGAGGTCGTCACCCTCACCGGGGGCACGTCCTACCCCGACGCCGTGCGGGTCGGCCTCGAGCAGGTCGACGCCGCCGTCGAGTGGATCTGGCTGCTCCACGACGACAGCAACCCCGCGCCCGACGCGCTCGCCGAGCTGCTCGCGGCCGCCGAGGCCGACCCGCAGGCCGACGTCCTCGGCCCCAAGCTGCGGGAGTGGCCCTCCCTGAAGCGGCTGCTCGAGGTGGGCGTCACGATCTCCGGCACCGGGCGCAGGGAGACCGGGCTCGAGCCCGGCGAGTACGACCAGGGTCAGCACGACGACGCGCACCACGTGCTCGCCGTCAACACCGCGGGGATGCTGGTCCGGCGGCGCGTGCTCGACGAGCTCGGCGGTCTCGACGCGCAGCTGCCGATGTTCGGCAACGACGTCGACTTCGGCTGGCGGGCCGCGCGGGCCGGTTTCCGCACGGTCGTGGTGCCCCAGGCCGTGGTCTTCCACGCCGAGGCCGCCCACCGTGGCACCCGTCGTACGCCGCTGACCGGCCGGCACACCCACTACCAGGAGCGCCGGGCCGCTCTCTACACGCTGCTCGCCAACGTGCCCGGCCGGCGCCTGCCGTGGCAGGTCGTCCGCCTCCTGTTCGGCACGCTGCTGCGGATGCTCGGGTTCTTCGTGGTCCGATCGCCCGGCGAAGCGCTGGACGAGCTGGCCGCGCTGGTCTCGGTCTACACCAGCCCCGGCGAGATCCGGCGGGCCCGCAAGGCTCGCCGGTCGATCGGCGACTCGCACGACGCGGCCCCGCTGCTGGCGGCGTGGTGGGTGCCCTACCGGCACGGGCTCGACTTCGTCGGCGACTTCGTGTCTGCGATCTTCAACCAGGCACAGGACGTCGCCGACCGGCGCCGCGCGGCCAAGGAGGCCGACGCGCCTGCGCCGATCCGGCGGCCGGTGGTCGCCGACGACGACGAGGCGCCGGAGGACACCGGTCTGGTGGCCCGCTTCTTCACCAGCCCCCTGGCCCTGGCGATCACCCTGGTCGTGCTGCTGTCGGTCTTCGGTGCCCGCGAGGCGTTCGGCACCGTGACCGGTGGCGGGCTCGCCCCGGCCCCCGACCGCGCGACGGACCTCTGGCGGCTCTGGACCGAGTCGTGGCACCCGTTGGGCACCGGCACCGCCGTCCCCGCCCCGCCGTACGTCGTGCCGATGGCGCTGCTGGGCTGGCTGCTGGGCGGGAGCGCCGCCGCCGCGGTGTCCGCGGTGCTGCTGCTCGCCGTACCGCTGGCGCTCTGGGGCGCATGGCGGCTGCTCCGCGTCGTCGGCCGGCTGGTCGACCCCGGCGGCTCGCCCCGGTGGCTGGTAGGTCTGGGTGCGGTCACCTATGCCCTGGTGTCGGTGACCTCGGGCGCCTTCGGCGACGGTCGCCTCGGCGTGGTCGCGGCGACGGTGATCCTCCCGTGGCTGGCCCACGCCGCCCTCGGCTTCGCCGACCCCGAGCGCGACCGCCGTTGGCGCGCCGGCTGGCGTACCGGGCTGCTGCTCGCCCTGCTCGCCGCCTTCACGCCGGTGGCGTGGGTGTTCGCGGTCGTGCTCACGCTGGTGGTGCTGGTCATCGCCTACGCCGTCACCCGGCAGCTCCCGCGCGACCGCGACGTCTGGGGGCCTCCCGCCGCCGCGCTGGGGGTGGCGCCGGTCCTGCTCGCCCCTTGGTGGCTGCCCGCGATCATCCACGGCGCCTGGCCGCTGCTGCTGATGGAGACCGGACGGCAGCCGTTCCCGTCGCTGGGCTTCTCAGACCTCCTGCTCGGCCGGTTCGGCGCGGGCGTCGGCGGCCCGTGGTGGCTGGGCGCCCTCCTGGTGGTGCTGGCCGTGCTGGCGCTGATCCCGCGGGCCACCCGGATCCCGGTGCTCGTGACATGGCTGGTCGCGGCGGTCGCCGCCGTGACCGCGCTGCTGCTGTCGCTGGTGGCCCTCCCGCTGCCCGGCGGCTCGGTCCGGCCCGGCATCACGGTGCTGATCGTCGTGCTGCACGGGTGCTTCGTGACCGGCGCGATGCTGGGAGCCCAGGGCCTGGTCACGCTGCTCCGGCGCTCGCGGGCCGAGCACCACCAGGTGATGTTGGTGGGCCTGGCCGTCGTCGCCGCGATCATCCCGGCGATCGGGCTCGGCTGGTTCGTGCTGAAGGGTCCGGGCACGCTGGACAACAGCGAGAACAGCGGGATCCCGAGGTTCATGACCGACGAGGCCGAGGCCGACAACACCCACGGCGTGCTGGTGATCCGCGGCGACACCGAGAAAGGGCTGACCTTCACGATCCGGCGCGGTGCGGGGAACACGCTGGGCCGCAGCGAGATCCAGTACGCCTCGCAGCCGGACGCGGCGTTCACCAACGACGTGCGGGCGCTGGTCTCCCGTCCGACCGCCGGCACCGTCGACCGGCTCGCTGCTGCCGGCATCTCCTACATCGTGCTACCCGCGCCCGTGGACGGTGCCGTCGCCGCCGGCCTCGACGCGACCGACGGACTCGGCCAGGCCGGCACCGAGAGCCTCTCGACCCGCACCTGGCACGTCGAGACCCCGGTCGACCCGGCGGCCCTCGACGGACCGTCGTCGTGGGTCCGCTCCGTGCTGCTGGTGGTCTCGGCCCTCGGCACCGTGACCGTCGTCATCCTGTGCCTGCCCACGCTGCGGGCCCGCCGTACCGACGAGGAGGAGGACGCATGAGCCGTGTCGGCAAGCGCGTCCGCGCTCCCGAGGTGACCCGTCGCCAGCGCACCCGGCGCCTCGACCTGGTCACCGTGCTGGCCGTGGTGCTCCCGCTGGTGACCATCGGGTCGCTGGCGCTGGTGCGCACCGAGTCGGTCCGCGACAACACCCGCGCCCCGTCGCTGACCCGGCTGACGGCGTCCACCGTCGTCTGCCCGTCGGCGCAGAAGAGCTCGCCCGAGGCGTCGGTCTCGACCGCCGGCAGCGGCTCCGGCTCGCTGGTGGTGCTCTCGGGCGGCACCAGCACCGAGGTGCCGGTCACGCCCCACGCCCTCTCACCGCTCGACGGCACCGACGCCCAGGTGGTGAAGGGCGTCGACGACCTGGCACCCGGTCTGCTGGGCCTCCGCTCGGGGACCGCGCCCCTCAACGCGATGGACTGCACCGTGCCGACGGCGGACCAGTGGTTCACCGGCATCGGCGCCCGGGCCGACCACGACTCCGTGATCGAGCTGACCAACCCCGACAGCGGGCCGGCGGTCGCCGCGATCGACCTGTTCGGCGACCACGAGTCCAGCAGCAACCGGCTGCGTGGCCTGACCATCCCCGGCCACAAGACGATCTCGCTCGACCTCGGTGCCGTCATCCCGCGGCGGCTGGCGATCTCGGCCCACGTGGTCGTGACCCGCGGTCGGCTCGGGGTCTCCGTCCTCGACAGCCACACCAACCTGGCCGCCCACAAGTCGTACGCCGAGTGGCTCCCGCGGCAGCTCGCGCCTGCCGCCTCCAACGACCTCCTCGGGCTGCCGAGCGCGCACGGCAGCCACTTCCTCCAGCTGGCCAACCCCGGCCAGGACGTCGTGCGCGCACAGATCCAGGTGATCACCTCCGACACCCGGTTCACGCCGAAGGGGCTGGCGCCGGTGTCGGTGCCGCCCGGGGCGACGGTCTCGGTTCCGTTGACCAAGGCGCTGTCCAAGGCGCTCGGAGACGGCGCCGTCGGGGTCGGCGTGACCGCCGACGCCCCGGTCACCGCCTCCCTGTTGACCCAGCTCAAGAACGACCGCGTCCTGACCGTCCCCGCGCCGACGGTCTCCCACGAGGCCGCCACGTTGCTCCCGACGCTGCCGGGCAAGGGAAAGAAGCACCACGGTGCGACCACGGCGACGCTCCAGGTCGCCGCCGACGCCGCCGGCGCCGCGCAGGTGACGGCGTACGACGCCACGGGCGCCGAGCTGCACACCGACACCGTCGCCCTCGAGCAGGGCCGGGTGGCGAGCCTGACCCTGCCGCGCGGCACGGCGTTCCTCGACGTCGTGCCCCAGCGCACGACGATCCGTGCCGCGGTGCTCGTCGCCGGTGACGGCGCGACGGTGGTGCCGCTGCACGAGCTGCTCACCCAGGGGCTGGTGCCGCAGATCTGGCCCGGCCAGGACTGACCGGCTCAGTCGTCGCGGTGGTAGCGAGGGTCGACGTCCTCGGGGTCGACGCCGAGCAGCTCGGCGACCTGCTCGACCACCACGGTGAGCACCATCGCCTCGAGATCGGCGCGCGACTCGCAGCGGTGCTCGATCGGGCGGCGGAAGACGACCAGGCGCGACGGCTCGCCGCCCTTGCCCCGCACCAGCGACGCCAGCGGCACGGTCTCGAGCGCCCAGTCGTCGGGCAGCTGCGGCGTGTCCTCGACGGCGTACTCCACGAGACCGAGGCGGTCCTGCCACCGGGTGTCGATGTCGCGGACCGTGTCGAGCACGAGCTCGTCGAACCGCTCGCCCCGCGTCGGGAGCTCGGGCCGCCCGGGCAGGGACGGGGTGATCGCCGGCCCTCGCATGCCGCGTCCGCGACGGTCGCGGACGCGTCGTCGCGGTCCGGGTCGCGCACCCGACGGCGCCACGGAAGTCACAGCTGCTGAGCGTAGACGACCCGCGAGCCTCATCGGGTGCTGCCCGCTCCGGCGGTACCGTCGGCGCCGTGAGTCCGGTCCGGCGCTGTTCGCGCACCGCCTGTGGGCGTCCAGCGGTCACCACGCTGACCTATGTCTACGCCGACCAGACGGCCGTCGTGGGCCCGCTCGCCACCTATGCCGAGCCCCATTCCTACGACCTGTGCGACGTGCACGGCGAGCGGCTCTCGGCCCCGCGCGGCTGGGAGGTGCTGCGGCTCGCACCCGACCCCAGCACGATCCCGCCGTCCCAGGACGACCTGCTCGCACTGGCCGACGCAGTCCGTGAGGCCGGCCGGCCCAGTGTCACCGCGACCCGGTCGCCGGGTGAGCCCCTGCACGACGGCGCCGGTCGTGAGACCGCCCGCCGCGGCCACCTGCGGGTGCTGACCTCCGACTGACGCCCGCGGGACCAGCGGCGAGGCGGGTCGTTAGGCTCGCGTCGTGGCTACGACCGATCCCGCCAATGCGCACGCCGTCTTCAAGGCGTACGACGTGCGGGGCACGGTCCCCGACCAGCTCGACGGGGCCCTCGCGCGGCGTACCGGCTCGGCCTTCGTGCCGGTGACCGGTGCGAGCACGGTCGTCGTCGGCTACGACATGCGCCCCAGTTCGCCCGGGCTGGCTGCCGCCTTCGCGGAAGGAGCCGCGGCTGCCGGCGCCGACGTCGTCGTGATCGGTCTGGCCTCGACCGACCAGCTCTACTTAGCCTCCGGGCGGCTCGGGGTGCCGGGCGCGATGTTCACCGCGAGCCACAACCCGGCGCAGTACAACGGGATCAAGATGTGCCGCGCGGGCGCGCAGCCGGTCGGTGCCGAGACCGGGTTACACGAGATCCGCGACGCGGTGAGCGACCCCGAGCCGCCGCCCGTGGCCGACCCGGGGGAGATCTCCGAACGCGACGTGCTCGACGACTACGCCGCCCACCTGCTGTCGCTCGCCCCGGTCGCCGGCCGTCGGCTCAAGGTGGTCGTCGACGCGGGCAACGGCATGGCCGGCCTGACCGCTCCGGCGGTGTTCGACCGGATCGGCTGCACCCACGACGGTGGCGTCGAGCTGGTGCCGATGTACTTCGAGCTCGACGGCACGTTCCCCCACCACGAGGCCAACCCGATCGAGCCGGCCAACCTCGTCGACCTCCAGCAGCGGGTCGTCGCCGAGCGCGCCGACCTCGGCCTCGCCTTCGACGGCGACGCCGACCGGTGCTTCGTCGTCGACGAGCAGGGACGCGCGGTGTCGCCCTCGACGCTGACCGCCCTGATCGCCGCGCGCGAGCTGGCCAAGGAGCCCGGCGCCTCGGTGATCCACAACCTGATCACCAGCCGCTACGTGCCCGAGCTGGTGCGCGAGCTCGGTGGCACGCCGGTCCGCACCCGCGTCGGACACTCCTACATCAAGGCGACCATGGCCGAGACCGACGCGGTGTTCGGTGGCGAGCACAGCGGCCACTTCTACTTCCGCGACTTCTGGCGCGCCGACTCCGGCATGCTCGCCGCCCTGCACACGATGGCGGCGCTGGCCGAGACCGACCGCCCGGCGTCCGAGCTGTTCGGCGACTACGAGCGCTACGTCCTCAGTGGCGAGGTGAACTCCGAGGTCGCCGACACCGCGGCCGCCCTCGCCGCCGTCGAGGCGTCGTACGCCGACACCGAGGGAGCCGAGACCGACCACCTCGACGGGCTGACCGTGGCCACCGCCGACTGGTGGTTCAACGTCCGCCCCTCCAACACCGAGCCCCTGCTGCGCCTCAACGTCGAAGGCGTCGACGAGGCCACCATGACCCGTGTCCGCGACGACGTCCTCACCCTGATCAGGAGCACCCCGTGAACCTCGACCCGACCCTGCTGTCGATCATCGTCTGCCCCGACTGCCACGGGAAGCTCGAGCCGGTGGCCGAGGAGCTGGTCTGCCAGTCGTGCGGCCTGATCTACCCGGTGCGTGACGACATCCCTGTCCTGCTGGTCGACGAGGCCCGGCGCCCGGCCTGAGCGGCGATCACCATGGCCTCCTGGTTCGACGAGTCCCGCCTCGACGACGAGCGTGCCCTCGCTCAGGCAGACCCTCGGCTGCGCGCACTGGCCGAGGCCGGCGCCCGCGTACGCCGTGAGGCCGTCGAGGCCGCCCCCGGCATCGCGGCCGCGGTCGCGACCGCCCGCGACATCGACCAGCCGCGCGCCATCGTCGCGGCCGGCCCCGACTCGCGCCTGCTCCGCGCCGTCCTCGAGCCGTGGTGCCCGGTACCGTTCGTCGCCTGGCCCGGCCCCGCGCTCCCGGGGTGGGCCGGTGGTCTCGATCTCGTGGTCGTGCTCGCGCCCGACGGCACCGAGCGCGGCACCGCCGCCGCCGTCGCCGAGGCCGTACGACGCGGGTGCCAGGTCGTGGTCGCCTGCCCGGCCGGCTCGCTCGTCGCCGAGCACGCCGCAGGGCGATGGTCCACGATCGTCCCGACCGTCACCCGCGACCAG
>JAHEXO010000489.1 GCA_023252065.1 Nocardioides sp.
CGACCTCGTCGACCCTGGTCAGCAGCCCGGCCACCTCGTCGCGTGACGCGGTGGAGTCGACCTCGACGGAGTAGACGACCCCCTGCGAGGCCCAGGTCTCGCGGTCGAAGGCGCCCCCGGCACTCACCCGCACCCCGGACACCGGGACGCCCAGCGCCTGGCCCTCGCGGAACGCGTCGTTGAGGACGCACAAAGCCACCGACAGGTGCAGCACCGCGGCGCCGTTGCCGTCGCCCGCGACGACCACCCCGTCGGGGGTCCAGTCGTGCGGGAGCGTCCAGCCGGCCGCCGGGTCGGCGCGGAGAGTGCCGGCGCTGGCGACCACCGGGAACTAAGCCATAGACGGTCTCCCCGCCGCCGGACTCCTTGCTGATCTTGCGGGCGAGGTAGAGCCCCTCCAGCGCGAGCTCTATGGCGCCGGCCCGCTCGCCGTCGTTGCCCGCACCGAGGCGGTCGCAGACCTGGTCGTAGAGGTCGGACTCCCCCAGCACCGGCAGCCCGGTCAGGAAGTTGCGGGCGGTCACCTGCTCGCCGGTCGTCACCATCTGTCCGGCCTCGATGCGGTCGACCAGGAGGGCGAAGTCCAGTCCGCGGAAGTGGTGGCGGACGGTCTCCGCGGTGGCGGTGCGGAGCAGGTGGGTGAGGATCTCGGTCTCCCTGCCCTCCTCCCCGGTCTCGAACTCGATCTTGCCGCCGAGCACGTCGACCGCGGTCTCGAGGTCGACTACCCGGGCGACGGGCGCGTCCTCCCCCTGCCGCCGGGCGCGGTGCAGGGCCGAGGCGGCCACGGTCTCCGCACCGGCGATCGCGAACCGGGCGCTGACCCCCGAGCGCTGGTCGACCGAGCTGGACTCGCGCAGGTTGCGGGTGAACCGGGCCAGGATCTCGACGAGGTGGTCGGGGACCTCGGCGACGAGGTGGGCCTCCTGGCGGATCACCGCGATCTCGTCGTCGAGCTCGGTCGGGTAGTGGGTGCGGATCTCCGCCCCGAAGCGGTCCTTCAGGGGCGTGATGATCCGGCCGCGGTTGGTGTAGTCCTCCGGGTTGGCGCTGGCCACGACCAGGGTGTCGAGAGGCAGCCGGAGCACGTAGCCCCGGATCTGGATGTCGCGCTCCTCCATCACGTTGAGCATCGCGACCTGGATCCGCTCGGCGAGGTCGGGCAGCTCGTTGATCGCGACGATGCCCCGGTGGCTGCGAGGGATCAGCCCGAAGTGGATGGTCTCGGGGTCGCCGAGGTGCCGGCCCTCGGCCACCTTCATCGGGTCGACGTCGCCGATCAGGTCGGCGACCGAGGTGTCGGGGGTGGCGAGCTTCTCGGCGTACCGCTCGTCGCGGTGACGCCACTCGACCGGCAGCTCGTCGCCGAGCTCCTCGGCGCGACGGCGTGAGGCGGGCGTGATCGGGTCGAAGGGGTGCTCGCCGAGCTCGGCGCCGGCGATGACCGGGGTCCACTCGTCGAGCAGCCCGACCAGGGAACGCAGCAGCCGGGTCTTGCCCTGGCCGCGCTCACCGAGGAGGACGACGTCGTGCCCGGCGATCAGGGCGCGCTCGAGCTGAGGGATCACGGTGTCCTCGAAACCGTGCATGCCCGGCCACGGGTCGTCGCCGGCGGCGAGGGCGGCGAGGAGGTTGTCGCGGATCTCGTCGCGGAGGGGCTTCTGCACGTGACCGGAGGCACGGAGCTGTCCGAGCGTGCGAGGCGTGGGAGCGGGGGTGGGGGCCTGAGTCACTCTTCCACGCTACGCCCGGGCCCAACCGGCCCACGCGGTAGAGCCCCGAGGGGCTGCCGCACACCGTGAAAGACCCCGACCCCGGTCTGCTCTCATGGGACCGGGGCCCGGGTCTCCGGGGGGATTTCTGAACAGTCACAGGGGGGTTGATGACCGTTCTGATGACCAGGATGCTCCGCGACGGCGCTCACGCTCAGGGAGGTTGGTCCCCCATCTGCGGGGACATTCGTCCCCGGCGGCTTGCCGAGAAATTGTCGAACGACCGGTCAGGAGAGTGGTACGACGACGACCGTCGTGGGCGCGTGCTCGACGACGGTCACGGCCAGACCCTGCCCGATGACGGCCGAGACACCGCCCGAGACGTGGGTGCCGACGACGATGAGGTCCTGCTCGCCGCCCTGCTCGACCAGGACGTGCGCTGCTGGTCCGTCGACGTCGCGCTCGGTCGCCCGCACCTCGGGATACTTCCCTGCGAGCTCGGACATCCAGGTGCCCAGCTTGCCGGGGTCAGGCTGCTCGAGGTCCTCGTCGCCGGGCGAGCTGAGGGACGTCGAGCCGTGGTGGAGGACCAGGACCGTCAACGGCAGGTCTCGAGACGCGGCCAGGTGGTAGCCCGTAGCCAGGACCGGGAAGGCGTCCTCGTGGAGGTCCGCCGCGACCAGCACGCCGGAGCCGACGTGGTCGTTCTCGGGACGGCGTACGACGATCGGGCAGACCGCGTGCCGCACCAGCGCCACGCCCACCGACCCGAGCAGGAGGCTGGCGACCGGGCCACGTCCGCGTGAGCCGACGACCAGCATGGAGGCGTCGCGCGACGCCTCGAGCAGTGCCGACCGGGCGTCCGCGTGGAAGAGCCACTCGTGGACCTCGAGGGAGGCGTCGGTCTCGTGGGCGCGGTCGGCGGCAGCGAGGAGGAGCTTGCGGCCGTCGCCCTCCATGACCCTCAAGATGTCGCGGTCGACGCCCATGCTGTCGACCCAGAGGACCCGGTCGAGGGTGTAGGCGTGGACGAGCGCCAGGGTGCGATGGTCGTGGACGGCCTGCTGGGCGGCCCAGGTGACCGCCTCGAGTGACGACGCAGACCCGTCGACGCCGACGACGATGCTGCCCGGAGCCGGCATCGGGGTGGCCTGTCCGGTCTCGTGCCCGGTCTCGTGCCCGGTCTCGTTCCCGGTGGCGTTCATGGCCGCGCTCCTGTCGTAGGTCCCCGCCCTCGGGGCGCGCCCGAGGGCTCGCTTCCAGGGTCTCGCCGGAGGTCTGCCCGGGGCAGGGCAGATGCGCCCGCAGTTCGGGACCATCGGCCCTC
>JAHEXO010000490.1 GCA_023252065.1 Nocardioides sp.
TATGCCCCGACCTCCGGGATCTCGTCGGTGTCGCGGCTGATCGGCGCATAGTCCAGACACACCCCGCCCCAGCCGCCTTCGGCCTTGACGGCCCGGAAGGCAGCCTGGGCGCGCGGCCGGTCGCTTCCGAAACCGCTCGCGTGCGGTACCTGGTAGAAGCGGTTGGGCAAGGTCTTGGGGCCGACCTGCAACGGCTCGAAGAGTACGGCGTGGCGCGCGTCCAACCGCGGGTCGTTCCGCAGCTCGTCGTGCGAGGCCGACCCGGGAAGGTCGCTGGTCACCCGGACCAGCCGCGGTCAGACCGCACGGGTGGACTCTCGTGCCGGCACCGACGACGTGGGCCGACGCGGCGACCACGCCCGCCAGCGGTGGCCACCACGTTCGTCACAGGCCGACCGTAACGGGCAACGGACGCGAGTGACACCGCGAGCCGGCGTCAGGACGGCTCCGGTCGCCACTCGTACCAGCTGCCAGTCTTGCCACCGAGCTCGTCGGGGTCGGCGGGACGCACCCGCACGAAGCCGGCCTTGGTCAGGACTCGCTGGGAGGCGACGTTCGCGTCGGAGGTGGCGGCGTGGATCACGCGCAGTCCGAGTCGCTCGGCCGCAGCGCGGCACAGCTCCTCGACGGCTGCCGTCGCCACGCCACGACCGGCCACGTGCTGGGCGACTCGGTAGCCGAGCACGGCCGAGCCGTGGCCGATGTCTCTGAGGTTGAACCGGCCGACGACCGAGCCGTCGTCCGCCACGAGGACGTAGTAGGCCGCCTCTCCCACCTCCTGCTCGGCCAGCAGCTGGACCTGCTGTTCGGCGAAGTGGTCGAAGAACGCGTCGCCCCGATCCGAGATGAACCCGGCGAAGTAGGAGCGGTTCGCCAGCTCGAACGCGAGGACGGCGCCCTCATGGTCTGCACGCAGGGGCTGGAGCTCGGGCACCCCTCGACTGTAGGAAAGCCCGCGACGCCCCTCGGCCCCGGGCTGTGGGTCTTTCTCCTGTCTCCAACCGACAGCCACGTGCCACACTGCGCCCATGCCGGCGTCGGGTGCTGGAGGCAGGTCCGGTGGGCCACGGAGGGCGGAGGTCCTCGCGGCTTTGTCGATCGCCATCGACCTGGGTCTCGGCCTGCCTGCCGAGCACGTGCTGGGCTCCGCTCGGATCGCGGCGTTGCTGGCGGACCGGCTCGACCTGGACGCCGAGGAGCGGGCGTGCGTCTACTACACCAACCTGGTGCTCTGGATCGGCTGTCACGCCGACTCCCATGAGTTCAGCAGATGGTTCGGCGACGACCTCGCGATGCGGCGCGACAGCTACAGCCTCGACTGGGCCGGGCCGCCGTACCTGATGTACCTGCTCCGTCGTACCGGCTCGGACCGACCGCCGACCGAGCGGGCGCGACTGCTGCTCACCCTCCTGGTCACACCGCGCAAGCGGATGGCCGCGCTGATCCACTCGCACTGCCTGTCCGCCGGCCTGATGGCCGAGCACATCGGTCTCGACGCCTGCGTGCGAGCGGCCGTCGAGTGCTCCTTCGAGCGGTGGGACGGGTCGGGCCTCCCGGCCGGACGACGCGGGTCGGACATCCCGTTGGCCACCCGCGTGGTCCAGCTGGCGGAGACCGTCGAGGTGCACCAGCGGATGTACGGCGTCCCGGGCGCGCTGGCCATGGCTCGCGCCCGCAGCGGCACGCAGTTCGATCCGGAGCTGGTCTCGGTCCTCGAGGGTTGTGGTGCGGACCTGGCCGCCCTGGCCGAGGGCGACACCTGGTCCGAGGCGCTCGCCCTCGCGCCGGACCGGGACCTCGTCCTGGACGCCGCCGAGACCGACGTGCTCCTGCAGGCGATGGGCGACTTCGTCGACCTCAAGTGCCCCTTCACCGTCGGTCACTCACGGGCCGTGGCGGAGCTCGCCGCCGCCGCGGCGGCTCGGCTCGGCCTGCCCGACACCGACGTCACGGCGGTACGACGTGCTGGCCACGTGCACGACCTCGGCCGGATGGGGGTGCCGAACTCGGTGTGGGAGAAGCCCGGCAGTCTCACCGGGTCTGACCAGGAGCGGATCCGTCTCTCCCCCTACCTCACGGGCCGCATCCTGAGCCGGGTGCACGGACTCGAAGGCGTCTGCTCGATCGCCGAGCTGCATCGCGAACGCCTCGACGGGTCCGGCTATCCCCGCGGGCTCGGCGCCGCCTCCCTGCCGATGACTAAGCGGCTGTTGGCGGCCGCCGACACCTACCACGGCTCTCTCGAGCAGCGTCCCCACCGTCCCGCCATGACTCCCGCCGACGCCGCCGCGAGGCTTCGCGAGGAAGCACGTGCGGGGAGCCTCGACGCGGCCGCGGTCGACGCCGTACTCCAGGTCGCCGGCCATCGGTCCGGACCTCGGTCACGGGGCCCTTCCGGCCTGACCAGCCGCGAGGTCGAGGTGCTGGTGCTGGTCTCTCGTGGGTCGAGCACCCACGAGGTCGCCCACCGCCTCTCCATCAGCAACAAGACGGTGCGCAACCACCTGGAGCACATCTACACCAAGGCCCAGGTGAGCAACCGCACCGGCGCCGCGCTCTTCGCCGTGGAGCACGGGCTGGTGAACGGCGCCGAAGATGAGGCACGTGCCCCATGACCCCCGGCCCGTCTCCGCGACACCATCGCGGAGACGAGAGGAGCGGTCATGAAGACCAAGTCAGTCATCAGCCTCACCACCGGTCTCGAGGACGCGGAGAAGGTCACGGTGGCGTTCCTCGTCGCCGTCGGGTCGGCCGAGGCGGGGCGACCCACCCTGATGTTCCTGACCAAGGAGGCGGCCCGGCTCGTGGTGGGCGACACCGCCCGGGCCCACGGCTGCGAGGGCTGCCCACCCCTCGAGGACCTCGTGAGCAGGTACGCCGCCGCCGGCGGTCGCTACCTGGTCTGCCCGATCTGCTTCGACGCCAGGCACCTGGACAAGGGTGACCTGCTGAGCAACGCAGAGCTGGGCGGCACCGTCCCGATGTGGGAGCGGATCGGCGTCGAGCCGGCCAACACGTTCAGCTACTGACGCAACG
>JAHEXO010000491.1 GCA_023252065.1 Nocardioides sp.
GGGTGGCATCCAGGACCAGATCGTCGACGGCCGGGACGGCCTGCTCGTCGACGACCCCGCCGACCTGGCGTCGTTCGCCGGCGTCCTCGGTGGCCTGCTCGGCGACCGAGCCGAGGCCGAGCGGCTGGGTGCGGCCGGACGTGCGCGCGCGCGGACCGACTTCCTGCCCGACCGCCACCTCGACCAGTACGTCGAGCTGTTCTCACGCCTGGCCCGGACATGACGGAGGGACCGATCCTCGGAGCCGCGCCGTGTTCGTTGCCGCCGGCAGCCTGATCAGCCAGGACATCTCGCTGAACCTTGCACCACTGTGGTCCCTCACCGTCATCACGATCGACCTCCTGGTCATCTGGGCGGTCCGGGCGGGCGCGATCGTGGTGGACTCAAGACGCTCATGCAAAGGGCCGGCCCCCTGGGCCGGCCCTTCTTGTGGCATGAGCTACCGACGGCGGTCCCGGCGGTCGTCTCGGCGGTCACCACGGTCGTCGCGCCGGTCTTCTCGTCGGTCTTCTCGTCGGTCTCCTCGTCGGTTGATGCCGTGCGCCACCACCGCGGCGCCACCGACGGCGGCTACGGTCCTTCTCCTGCGCCTTGCTGCCATGGGCATGTCAGTCTCCTTCCTCGGTGCCTTCTGCGGCGTCGGCCTCGGCGGCCGCGATCACTGCCTGGATCGGGATGCGCCCGCTGGCTGCCAGGTGGCCTCCGGCGTGGCGGACCGCAGAGCCGAAGGGCGCGGCCCACAGGTTCTCCCACACCAGCACGGCTGCCGAGCTGCCGGGTTCGATGGTCTCGACCAGGTCGGTGACGTCCTGCTCGCTCAGCAGCATCGCCAGCTCCTTCTCGGAGGCGCGCAGCTCACCGATCTCGCTGTCGTCCAGGTCGGAGGTCTCGAAGACCTCGAAGCCCCCGTCCATGTCCTTGGTCAGGAAGATCAGGTCGAGGACGCGGACCAGCTCGCGGTCGACCAGGTCCTTCAGGATCGGGGCGATCTCGCCGGTGAACTTCGTCTCTGGGACTCGACGACGATCCAGTCGACGGGGCCGAGCTCATCGAAGTTGATGCTCATGTAGGACTCCTCTCGTGCTGACGGTTCGGCGAGCCTCCGCGTTCGTGCCTCGGCGGCATCGCCCTGCTCACTCCGCCTGGCCCCCGATCACGCGACCGACGACACGTTCCGGACGCGGGCGACGGCGAGAGTCGTGCACCCTCAGGTATCGCAGCCGGTGCGGCCCGGCTGTAGTGCCGAAGGTCCCTCCGGCAGCCGAACGGTGGTATCGGGTCAACCGACGGGGAGGTCAGCTGGGACTCGCCTTCGCCGTGTCGTCCCGGGGTCGGCGCCTCCGCCATCTCGGGGCAGGTGGGGCACTAGCGTGGAGCCATGTCCGACCACACGAGTCGACCGGAGGTCGGCGCCTCGGCGGCGCTGTCGGGCGAGGCGCTGGGCGATCGGCCAGGGCCCACGTCGGTCCTGATGAAGGTGCTGAGCGCGGCCCTGTCGGGCGGGCTGCTCGTCTTGTTGTTCGCCGTCATCGTTCCTGCCCTGGGCAGCCTCCACGGGGTGTGGGAGGCGATCACCTCGATGTCGGCCCTCACCTTCGTGGTGCTGCTCCTGGCGGCTCTCGTCATCCGGGTGCTGCTGGCTGCGGCCTACCCGCCGGTGATCCCCGGGCTCTCGTTCATCCGCTCGCTGATCGCCCGCGAGTCCTCCTCGGCGGTGAGCAACGTGGTCCCCGGTCCGTCAGGTACGGCGACCCAGTACGTCGTGCTCCGCAGCTGGGGTGTCAGTACCGAGCGTTTCGCGGGCGCGACCGTCAGCGTCAGCGTGCTCACAGATGCGCTGGTGTTCGCAGCGCCCGGCCTCTTCTTCCTCGTCTGGGTGGCGCTCGGCCGGCCCGCTGAGCAGGGCAGTGAACACGTCTGGCTGGTCGGTGTGATCTCGGTCGTGGTCGCGGTCGTGACCGTGGTCATCGTCGGAGCCGTGGCGCGCAGCGAACGTTGGGCAGGAGCACTCGGCCGGATCGGCCAGCGCTGTGCCAACCCGCTCCGTCGGCTGTTGGGCAAGGAACCGGTCGCCACCTGGCCTGAGCGAGCCCGGGAGCTGAGGACCAGCACTCTGCGACTGGTGCGCGGAAACGCAGGTGTCCTCGGCGGCTGTATCGGCGGCGCCTACCTGCTCAACGGCCTCCTCCTGGTGGGCTGCCTCTGGGCGTGCGGCGTCGAGGCTGCCCTGATGCCGGTGTCCCTCGGCCTGGTCCTCTACGCCATCGGCCGGCTGCTCACCATCGTCCCGATCACGCCGGGTGCAGTCGGCGTCGCCGAGGTCGTCTACACAGCCCTCTACGTGGCCGTGCTCGGCGAGGCGTCCCAGGACGCGGTGCTCGCCGGGGTGTTGGTCTACCGGGCCCTGACCTGGGGCCTTCCGCTGGTCACCGGAGCCGTCGCTTACTGCGCCTGGCGGATCATGCGCTACCGCGAGATCCACGAGATGGCGGAAGCCGGGAGGAGCTGAGCCGCTCCGGGCCGGCTTCTGCTCGATCACCCCCTTCATCCTTGCCAACCCTCACCCGTCGCGGGGTGGGTACGCGCCACCCGGGCCGGTGACACGATCCGGAGACGCGCGGCACCCACGGTGTTCCACATCCGAAGGCACTCGACAGGACGGCGGCCTTCCCCGAGCGGTGGAGATGATGCACATGGTGAGGCGATCCCAGACGCGCGACCGATGGACAGGGGCACGCCTGGTCCTCGTCGGGGCATTGTCTCTCTTGGTGCTGGGGGCTTGCGGCAGCGGCGGCGACGGCAGCGCGAAGCTCAAGGTCGCCGAGGCTCAGGTCTCGGCGAAGGAGAAGGCCCTCGCCAACGCCAAGGCCGACCTCGCCGACGCATCGACGGCGTTCTGCGACGCGAGCGCGACCTACATCAGGTCCCTCGATCGGTACGGTGACCTGCTGAGCCAGACCGCCACGACCGACGGCGACGTCACCGACGCAGGAAGCCACCTCGAGCAGCCACGAGCCGATGACACCGCCAAGGCAC